>DAINPX010000020.1:0-17390 GCA_036743235.1 Melioribacteraceae bacterium | reverse complement strand
ATTCTAATTGTTAAAGGAGATTCTCTTGGCAAATTCTTTTCTCCTCTCGCGTATCCCTTATATTTCTTTAAATGGTTAAGTAGTTTATTTGTTTTACTTCTAAATTTCACTACTGAAGGTGCCGTATTTGTTTTTGGGAATCTTGCCAAATCACCCGGTACTAAAGATTCTTTGGGGATGTTTTTTGCTTTTTCTGTACTACCAACCATTATCTTTTTTGCAAGCCTAACATCTATACTTTATTACTTAGGTGTTATGCAAAAGGTTGTTAAAGGGATGGCATGGGTTATGCAAAAAGTAATGGGTACAAGCGGAGCAGAATCGCTATCATGTACAGCCAACATATTTGTTGGACAGACTGAAGCACCCCTTTTGATAAAACCTTTTATTAAAACAATGACTAAATCCGAATTACTGACAATAATGGTAGGCGGAATGGCTACTATTGCCGGTGGAGTTATGGCTGCGTATATTCAGATTTTAGGTCAGTCTTATGCACAATTGCATAATGTTCCTTTACAACAAGCTCAACTTATGTTTGCAACTCATTTGTTGGGTGCAAGTTTTATGGCGGCACCTGCAGCAATGTTAATTTCTAAAATTATTTTTCCGGAAACTGAAGAACCGATTACTAAAGGTAATGTTAAATTACAAGTAGAAAAGAATTCCTCAAATATTATTGAAGCGGCTGCAGCCGGTGCTAGTGATGGTGTTCAACTTGCAATTAATGTTGCTGGTATGTTAATTGCGTTTATTGCATTAATTGCTCTTATTAATTATTTATTACAGGGTGTTGGTTATTATACCGGAATAAATAAAATATTAACTCAAAATTTTGGTCAACCGTTAAATTTACAGTTGATATTAGGATTTATCTTTCAAGCAATAGCTTTTGCTATAGGTGTGCCGACTGACTCTATACTTCAATTTGGTAGTTTATTCGGTACTAAAATTGTACTCAATGAATTTGTTGCTTATGTAGATTTAGGAACAATGATTAGCAATAAATCTATTATTAATGATAAAGCAATTTACATGGCTACTTATGCTTTATGTGGTTTTGCAAATTTCAGCTCTATTGCAATTCAAATTGGAGGGCTTGCCCCAATGGCTCCTGAAAGAAGAAGCGATATTGCTAAGTTAGGGTTAAAAGCAGTGTTGGGAGGTTCTTTGGCAACATTATTAACAGCAACTTTAGCAGGAATTTTATTCTAATGATTAATTACAAAGAAAAATACTTAAAATTGTTAAATCAGATAAGTGATTTAGCCCCATTTACACCTGATGTAGCTTTAATTTTGGGAAGCGGATTGGGTGATTTTGCAGATTCTTTAAGCCCTGTTCTATCAATACCGACTGATAGTTTGATTGACTATCCTATTAGTACAGTTCAGGGACATAAAGGGTTTATTCATTTTGTTGAATTTATGAGTAAAAAGGTTTTAATTTTTCAAGGTAGAATTCATTTTTATGAAGGATACACAATTGAACAGTGTCTTTTACCGGTTTTAATTTGCAGTCATCTTAAATCTAAATATTTGATTTTAACTAATGCTGCAGGAGGTGTAAATCCAAGTTTTGTGCCCGGTGATCTAATGCTTATTAATGAGTTTTTTTCACTGAATTTAAATGTTGAGCTTGCTAAATTTTTTAAGGTTATTAATGCAGATCAAAGGAATGATTTAATTAAATTACCCTCTAAATATGTATCTGCTACAATAATTGAGGCTGCTATTAAATCCGGCTTGCACTTAAAAGAAGGCTCGTATTGGTTTGGTAAAGGTCCAACTTATGAAACTCCGTCTGAAGTTAAAATGGTTGCGCATTTTAATGTTGATGCAGTCGGAATGTCAACAGCACACGAAGCTATTTTTGCAGCAATAAACGGTATGGAAGTAGGGGCAATCTCTTTAATTACAAATCATGCAGCCGGAATTAAACCCGAAAAACTATCCCATCAAGAAGTAATTGATACGGCAGAATCCGTTAAACCAAAATTTGAAAAACTAATTAAAAGTATTATTGAGCTAATTTAATAAAATTTAATAAACTTGCACATGTTATACATGCAGTTTCACTTCTTAATCTATTGGGGGCAATATTTAATTTTGTCCCTGATGCAAGTAAATCATATTCCCTTTCCGAAAATCCCCCTTCGGGACCAATAATAATTGTATAAGTTTTATCTAACGAAATATTATTAAAATAATCAAGAAAATCTGTTTTACTGGATTGATCTAAAATAATGATCTCTGAATCAAAATTTGTATTAATTAATTGTTCGTTAAATTGTAATTTGGGCAAATTAGCTCTTAAGGATTGTTTCATCGCAGCTATAATAATTTTGTTTAATCTTTCAAGCTTACACCCTTTTTGAATACTTCTATCGGAATTATATACTGTTAAATCGGTAACTCCTAATTCCGTACATTTTTCAATTGAAAATTCAAGTCTATCACTATTCTTTAAGTTAGGTATAAAAAAACTGATATTTACAAAAGGAGATTTATATTTTATTATTTTTTCAACATTTAAAAAAGCGTTTTTTGAAGAAATGTCACGAATAATTGTTTTTGCAATTATTCCTTTTCCGTTTGTTACATAAAGGATATCTTCCTTTTTGTGACGCATTACTTTCAAAGCGTGTAAAAGTTCTTCACCCAACAATAATATATTAGTACTTGATTCCGAAAAATCGGATGAATAGTATAATTCTATATTAGAAAGAAAAGCCTGTTCCAATTATTAATTCACTCCTTCCATATTCGTTAAAAGCATATTCGCATCTAATAGCATTAAAAGGTAATATTAAAATTGTAAAACCAAAACCGTATCCGCTATTAAAATTATCAATTTTTATTTTGTCATTATTGTTAAAAACAGTACCTGTATCCATAAAACCACTAAAATATAATTCAACTCTAGCAGATGTAAGTTTTTTAGGTAACAGAGGCAAATCTAAACTAATATTCCAATTCTTTATAATCGGGTGAACTAATTCAATGGAATTTAGCCAAAGATTATTACCCTCTCTTCTATTGTTCTTATAACCTCGTACATAAGTCTCATATCCAAAATAAGATAAATCGTTATATGGAATTGAACCTCCGAATGTTTGCCTATAATAACTTCTCCACTTTAAAGTGAGACCCGAGATAATTTTTTGATACTGTCTGTAATCAATACTTGCTATATTATAGCTTATATTGTTTAATCCAAACCCTGCATGTGTTAATAAAGATGAGGTGTATATACCGGATTCCGGATACTGTATTAAATCTCTTGAGTCAAAAACATAACCAAACCCACCGGAAAAGATTCTATTTATATCATTATCTCCTTTTAATATTTTATTCTTTCCTGCTTTTGGAATATTTATATACGAAAATCCAAAATTAAAAAAAATTGCATTAAAGTTATTTAGTCTCTTTCCAATAGAAAAATCTATTTTTTTATAATTATAAGAAAATTCCTCACCGTACAATTCTTCTGCTTTTTCACTTTTATTAAGTGTTTTTTGTAATGTAATGGCAGTTAAGAAGCTAATATCCAATGATTCAATTACAATGGGGTTATAATACTCTATATAATATGTAGGATCATAACCTAATTCAAATTTCGTTTTAATCTCCTCATTTCTTCCTCTAAAATTTTTATATTGAATATACAATCCGTAAGATGATTTTTTTATATCTTTATCCCGAAGTCGAACAAACGGAATAGGATAGATATACCAACTCTCATCAACTCGGATAACCAAAATATTGCTTAAAGGTTCTGAAGTTTGCTTAAAAAATAATCTTACCCTATTAAATATTCCTAAGCTGAATATTCTTTCGCTATTATAATCAACTGTCTGCCCTGTAACTACATCCCCCTTCTTTATTGTAAGTTCACGAATAATAATATAATCTTTTGTTATATTATTCCCTTTAATTTCAATAGAATCTACTTTTAGTCTATCAAATTTGCCTAAAACCAATGAATCGACTTGAGCCGATAAAACAGCGGAAATAAATAAAATAAATAATGTTATTCTAACCATTCATACCTAAATCTTGATATTTGCATAAATTATGGTAAACTGCTATGCACATATCTTGATAAACAGTAATACCTTTTTCTTTTACTATCCGGATTGCAAAATCATTTCTAATACCTTGTTGTAACCATAATATTTTAGGGTTACAAGCTAAAACATCTTCAATAATTTCAGGGATATCATTACTTTTTCTAAAAACATTCACTATGTCAATATTTCCGTCATAATTACTTAAGTTTTTATAAATTTTAATTCCGTCAATCTCAGGTTCTTCAATCGTTGGATTAATACCAATAACAGTATAACCCTTATCTACCAGAAAGTTAGCAATTTCTCTACTGGTTTTATTAGGGTACTTTGAAAAACCAAGAACCGCAATTGTTTTTGCGGTTCTTAATTGGTTACCAATAATTTCTAAATCGTTTTTATACATTATTTATAACTTTCTATTGGTGAGCAGCTGCAAATCAAATTTCTATCACCGTAGGCATTGTTAATTTTTGATACAGTAGGCCAAAACTTGTTTTCTTTTGTATATGGCAACGGATAGCCTGCCTTTTCCCTTGTATATGAATGAGTCCAATTATCTGAACAAACTTCAAGAATTGTATGAGGAGCAGATTTAATTACATTATCTTCTTTTGAGTAGAGACCTTGTTCAATTTCTTCAATCTCTTTTCTAATTTGAATCATGGCATCACAAAATCTATCTAATTCTGCTTTAGATTCACTTTCGGTAGGTTCAACCATCAAAGTTCCGTGCACGGGAAATGACACGGTTGGAGCGTGAAAAGAATAGTCCATTAATCGTTTAGCTATATCTTCTACTTCAATTCCTGCTGTTTGTTTAAATTCATGCATATCAAAAATCAGCTCATGAGCAACAAATCCGTTTTTACCGGTGTAAAGCACTTTATAATAACTCTCTAATCGTGCTTTTATATAATTTGCGTTTAAAATTGCATATTTTGTAGCATTTTGTAAACCCTTTTCACCCATCATTTTTACATAAGCGTGTGAAATTGGGAGAATTGAAGCACTTCCGAAGGGGGCTGCCGAAACTGCAGAAATTCCTTTTTTTGCTTCAAAAACATGCTTTGGTAAAAAAGGGACTAAATGTGATGCAACTGCAATTGGTCCCATGCCCGGTCCGCCACCTCCGTGAGGTATGCTAAATGTTTTATGTAGGTTCAAATGACAAACATCAGCACCAATTATACCGGGACTTGTTAATGCAACTTGTGCATTCATGTTTGCCCCGTCCATATATACTTGACCGCCAAAATTATGAATAATATTGCAAATTTCAATAATATCTTCTTCAAAAACACCGTGAGTAGATGGATAAGTAACCATTAACGCAGCAAGATTATCTTTGTTTTGTTCTGCTTTAAGTTCTAAATCCTTAATATCTATATTTCCTTTTTCATCACAAGCAACAACAACAACTTTTCCACCTGCCATTACTGCACTTGCTGGATTAGTTCCGTGTGCACTTGAAGGAATTAATATTATGTTTCTGTGCCCTTCTCCTCTACTACAATGGTACGACCTAATAACCATTAAGCCTGCATATTCTCCTTGAGCTCCCGAATTCGGTTGAAATGAAATTGCAGCAAATCCAGTAAGTTTACAGAGTATTTCATTCAATTCATCAATCATCTTTTTATACCCTAATGCTTGATTTTCGGGTATAAAAGGATGTAAATTAGCAAATTCAGGAAATTCAATTGGAAACATCTCTGTAGCTGCATTCAGTTTCATGGTACAAGAACCTAATGGGATCATCGAAGAAGTTAAAGAAAGATCTCTTTTCTCCAAATTTTTAATATATCTCATTAATTCCGTTTCAGAATGATAACTATTAAAAACAGGATGTGTTAAAAATTGAGTTTTTCTATTCAATTCTTCAGGAAAAGAAGAAGTTAAATAAATTTCACCTTCAGATAATTTAGCAATTATTGGATCTATTATTTCACCTTTTGCATTGGCAAAAACAGATAAAATATCATTTAAATCTCTTTGAAGGGTAGTTTCGTCAACCGAAATTAAAATCGAATTTTCTTCAAACCAAAAATTAATCTCATTTTTTAAGGCTTCTTTTTTAATCTTTTCAATTAGTTCGACATCTTCAACTTCAATTTTGAGAGTATCAAAGTAGTATTTATTAGTTAGATTGTAGCCTAACTGTTCTAAACCTTTTGTTAAATATTTGGCACTATTATTAATTCTTTGAGCAATATTCTTTAATCCGGCTGAACCGTGATAAACAGCATACATACCAGCCATAATTGCTAATAATGCTTGAGCTGTACAAATATTACTGGTAGCTTTTTCTCGTTTTATATGTTGTTCTCGTGTTTGAAGTGCCATTCGTAAAGCTCTGTTTCCTTTGGAATCAATAGAAATACCAATAATTCTACCGGGTATTGCTCTCTTAAATTCATCTTTAACCGAAAAATAGGCTGCATGTGGACCTCCGAAACCGATAGGAATTCCAAATCTTTGTGTATTACCTAAAACTACATCTGCACCAAACTCTCCCGGTGGAGTTAGCAAACATAAACTCATAATATCTGCAGCAACAGCACAAAATATACCCTTAGAACTTGCTAACTTAAACAAATCCGAGTAATTATTTATTTTTCCATAGTAATTTGGATATTGTACTAAAATTCCATACAAATCATCTGTAAGCTCAAAATCTTCTACTTTTGCTACTTTAAGTTTTATACCAAGTGGCAATGCACGTGTTGCTAATACATCAATTGTTTGTGGAAACAAGTCGTTTGCAACCAAAAATGTATCTGAATTTTTCTTATTTGCTTTTCGTGAATTATACAACATTATCATTGATTCTGCCGCTGCTGTAGCTTCATCTAATAGCGAGGCATTTGCAATTGGTAATCCGGTTAAATCACTTATTACAGTTTGAAAATTCAACAATGCCTCTAATCTACCTTGGGATATTTCGGCTTGATATGGTGTGTATTGTGTGTACCAACCCGGGTTCTGCAAAATATTTCTTTTAATAACAGAAGGAGTTATTGTTCCATAGTAACCTAAGCCTATAAAACTTCTAAATAATTTATTTAATTTTGCAGTTTTAGAAATTTCATCCATGTATTCATATTCACTAACTCCCCCATCCTCTTTCGAGACTTCAAATTTCATTATATTTTTAGGAATAGTTTTCTCAATTAATTCATCTAAACTTTTTACTCCAATTAACTGAAGCATAGCTTCAGTGTTATCGTTTAATGTCCCAATATGTCTTTTTTCAAAACTGTCTGTTATCCTCAATTCTTTCATATTCAACTCAAATTATTATTTAAAAATTATAATTTAACAAAAAATGAACTCAAAATAAATTCATTAATATACTAATTTTTCATTTTTATTCATTGATTCTTTGCTTAGTAATTTCATATAATCCTGTAATTTTAACATTAAATTAGAATCATAAATAGCAAGAATTTTTACCGCTAATAATCCGGCATTTTTAGACTGATTAATTCCAACAGTTGCTACTGGAACTCCTGCAGGCATCTGAACAATAGAGAGTAATGAATCCAATCCGTTTAAAGCTCTGCTTTGTACCGGTACTCCTATTACAGGTAGTTCAGTATATGATGCTGTCATTCCAGGTAAGTGAGCTGCTCCTCCTGCACCTGCAATAATTACTTTTAAGCCCCGTTCTTTAGCTTTTAAAGCATATTCTGCCATATAATTAGGTGTTCTATGAGCACTAATAATTTTAACTTCAAACGAAACAGAAAATTGTTTGCAAATATCAATAGCTCCTTGCATAGAAGACAGATCAGAGTCGCTTCCCATAATTATACCTACTAGTGGCTCCTGCATTTTAATTCCTTTAAATGTTAGCTAATTTTTCTATTTTTTCAGCTCTATTTAATAATTCTGTTTTGTTATTGCCTATAATAGTAATATGACCCATTTTCCTTCCAATTCTGCTTTCAGATTTACCATATAAATGCAAACTAATATCCGGATCTGATAGAACTTCGTTATAGTTTAATAATTCACCATTACCGTTTCGCTTCCCCAATAAATTAATCATAATAGCGAATGGTTTTTTCATCTCTGTTGACCCTAAAGGTAAATTAAGAACTGCACGAATATGATTTTCAAATTGAGAAGTTATACAAGCATCAATAGTATAATGAGCTGAGTTATGCGGTCTGGGTGCAATTTCATTAACAACAATTTCATCATTTTTTGTTAAAAACATTTCGATAGAATATATACCAAATCCATTAACAGATTTAACACAATTTACTGCAATCTCCTTTGCTTCTTTTAGTAATTCTTCGTTAATTTCACATGGTGCAATAACTTTTTTACAGATGCTATTTTCTTGAATCGTTTCTATTACGGGATATAATTTAATTTCATTAACAGTCCTAACAACCGTAACCCCCAATTCCTTTGAAAAATTAATAAATTCTTCTGCTAATAAAGTAGAATGTCTTTTAGTTAAATTATCAAAAGCAGAAATAAACTCCGACTCGCTTTTAATAATTGCATTACCATAACCGTCATAACCCAGTTTTTTTGATTTTAGGACAAATGGTAATTTGAGTAATTCTTTAACTCTATGATATTCATTTTTTGAGGTGACATCCATAAATTTGGGTAAAGGAATTCCAAAACTTTTGAATGTGCTTTTTTGAATGAATTTATCTTGAATTAACTCAATTGTATCGGAAGACGGAATTACAGATTTTCCAATATTTTCCAGAAATCTTAATCTATTAGAATCAACAAATTCACTTTCTAATGTAATAACATCGCAATTTTTCGAAAAACTTTTCAATATATTGTCATCATCTACCCAGCCGACAAAATCGTCTTTTGTCATAACACCGGCAGGTGAATTAATTTGTTTTTCTAAAATATTGATATTTAAACCTAATTTATATGCAGCCAAAGCAGACATTTTTGCAAGCTGTCCGCCACCTAATATTCCTACACGCATTATTTCTCAATTAATAAAATTTTAAATTTAAATTTACTAAGAAATTATCAGATAGAAAAGAGAAGATAAAAAAAAAGCGAAGTTGAAACACTATTAGAAAATTCAACTTCGCTCCGGTAGTCGCGTGTCTTTAAAATTTATTTTTTATTTATTGAACCAATTCCTGATACATTATTATTTACAACTTTAGGATTTCCATAATAGTTTACTGATCCTACTCCGGATACTTTTGCATCAAGTTTTTCAGAAACATATACATCTGCCGAGGCAGTACCGCTAATTTCAACATCAACTTCTTTCGATTGTAAATCAATAGAATTTAATCTACCTGCTCCTGAAATCTTGGCTTTTATATAATTTGCAGAACCATTTATATTTATGTTTCCTGCTCCGCTTAAGTTAATAAAAAACTCTTCATTTTTCAAGTCTTTTATTGTCAAATTATTTGCTCCTGAGATATTTGCTTCTTTAATTGATGGATTTGTGATATATATCACAATTTTTTTTGATGTTTTTATATTCTTTTTTGTCTTGATTATTAATTTACTTCCAATATTATTAATTTCAATATATTTAAGTAAATTGCTTTCTCCATTAATTATTAAATTTGGTGTATTGTTAGTTTCATAAACTACATCGAAAGCACCACTTAGATCAAGAACCTCAAATTTTTCAATCGTTCTTTTTTCTTCCACAATATTTCCGTTCCCCTTAACTCCTACTCTCATACATCCAATTAAGGCGAAAGAAATTAACCCAATAATTAATATTACTTTTTTTGCCATATCATTATTCCCATTTTTTATTAAGACGTTTGTTTATATAAATAGTTTCATTTTAATTAATTATTTGTTAATTTAATTGATTAATTATTTAGACTTATTTATTATAATTAGGTTGCATTTAATATGAAAATTACTTGAGGTTTTTTTTGAAAGATTCTGAATTTGATATATTAATAAAAGAAACTTACGATAATTTATGGAATGGTAGATTTAGAATGGCATTAAATTCTGCCAAAAAATTATTTGATAAAGAGCCTTATGATACCGAAGTATGTTTGTTGTATTCTTGGTCGTTGTTAGAAAACGGACATCCGCTTAAAGCAATTGAATTTATTAATTCAGTTGTTAATCTTTCTTCAGAACCTGCCAAACTTCAAATGATTAGGGGTTATTTGTTATCTAGAATTTGCATTTATGAAAACGCAACAAAAGATTTGATAAATTCTATTGAAAAACAAAAAAGTATGCTCAGTTTTACATATTTAAACTATGCAAGAACATTAGCTGGCATGAAAAAATTTGAAGAAGCTTTGGAGCTTTTTGATTTGATAGATACTCTTGAAAATGAAAAAAAGCATAGTAAAATTAAAAACTATTTTACTTTGGCTAACGAACTAAATAATTTTTCCGGTAAATTAAAACAAAAATATGCCGAAAATTTAATTTTTGAAGCCACAAATGCTTTAAAACAAAAAGAATTTTGGTTTACCCTTTTTGTGTGTCGGCGAATTTTAATGCAAGAACCAATTACACCAAGAATTCAGGGAGATGCTGAATTATTAGAACTTGAATCACTAATTTCTTTATATCAATTAAAGCCTGCTTGGGAAAAAGCCAATACTTTAAAAGCCAAGTTTAGCGGGGATTCAACTTTTAAAAGCATAATTAAAGCTTTAGAAAAATATAAAGGAATAGAATTTGACGTTTCGGAAGACATTGATATTTCTAATGATAATTTAGAAATTAAAAAGGATGAGATGTCTCCTTCTTTTAATAATGAATTAGAAAAACAAACTCAAGTAACAAAAAAGAATACTACTTTTTGTATTAAACCAATATTCTATAAAAATGAATTTGCCGAGGTATTCTCATTAAATTTATTCAGTGTTGCCGAAGAAGAAATAATTGGAGAAAGAATATATTACTCCCAATTTGCAAAAGATGATATTTCTTTTATTGCTGCCGAAGTTATTTTTAATAATATGTTTTTTGAAATTGAAGATAAAGTATTGCAAGGTACTGCAAAATGGTTCCTTAATGATGTAATTTTAGGTGAAAATAAATTTAATGTTAACGTTAAAAAGAATTGGGATTCGGTTATTTTTGTTCAGGCTTGGGGTACAAAACACAAAAATGCTTGGAAACATGGAGTTGCAAAAGTAGAGATATCTATAGAAGGAAGTTTGGCTGCTGAAAGAGAATTTGTTATTGGAAATGAGTTTATTGTCGATATTCAAGAGAATGAGGATTCCCCTATTGAAGAAAAATCCCAAAACATAGAACTCGATTTAGATACATTGATGGAAGATTTTAATAAACTGACAGGATTAAAAAGTGTAAAAGAAGCATTAAAAGATTTTACTGCCTATCTAAATTTTATAAATGACAGAAAAAAATTAGGTCTAAAATCTCAAGATGACCTATCGATTAATGCGTTATTTTTAGGTAACCCAGGTACTGGAAAAACAACCGTTGCAAGATTATTAGGTAAAATATTTAAAGCAATGGGTATTTTACCAAAAGGACATGTGATAGAAGTTGATAGAGCAGGACTTGTTGGTCAATATATAGGAGAAACTGCTCAAAAAACAGAAAAAGTTATTAATGATGCAATAGGAGGAGTGCTTTTTATTGATGAAGCATATACATTGGTAAAAAAAGGAGGCAGCGGTCAAGATTTTGGTCAAGAAGCTGTAGATACATTACTAAAAAGAATGGAAGACTTAAAAGGTCAGTTCTCGGTTATTGCAGCAGGTTATATTGATGAAATGGAAGATTTTTTATTGTCTAATCCCGGATTGAAGTCAAGATTTAATCATAAATTTATTTTTGAAGATTATACACCCGAAGAGTTATTCGAAATTATTTTTAATCTTTTTAAAAAAGAAGAATATGCTTTTACCGAAGATGCACAAGAATTATTAAAAAAACAATTTATCAACTTATATCGTTTGCGCGATAAAACATTTGGCAATGCAAGATTAGCTAAAAAAATATTTGAAGATTTAAAGATGAGTTTATCGAGAAGATATAATGAGCTTTCCGATGAAGAAAAAACAAAAGAATCTTTAATTACAGTTACAGTTGATGAAATTAATTCTGTTTTTAATATTAGTAATAAAACTATTATAGATTTACCGATTAATGAAGAACTATTAAATGAAGAATTGAATAAGTTAAATAATTTAATAGGTTTATCCGGTATAAAAAAGGATGTTGGTGATTTAATTAAATTAGCAAGATACTTTAAGCAGCAAGGCATTAATTTGCAAGAAAGATTTACCGATCACATCTTGTTTTATGGAAATCCTGGCACGGGTAAAACAACAGTCGCAAGAATTATTAGTAAAATTTACTCAGCACTCGGTATTTTACCAAGGGGGCATTTAGTTGAAACGGATAGACAAGGATTAGTTGCATCACATATTGGGGGAACTGCAGAAAAGACTACAAATTTAATTAATAAATCGATAGGTGGTACTTTATTTATTGATGAGGCGTATGCATTAATAAAAGGCGGTGAAAACGATTTTGGTAAAGAAGCAATTGATACTTTGCTAAAACGTATGGAGGATGACAGAGGGAAATTTATTGTAATTGCTGCCGGTTATACTGAGGAAATGAAACAATTTTTAGAAAGCAACCCTGGGATGACTTCTCGTTTTACTGCTCAATTTACATTTGAAGATTACACCCCTGAAGAGATGTTAGACTTATTAAAAATTTACGTTAAAGAAAAAGAAGTTTTAATTAATGATGACACTTTAACAAAAATATTAAATTATTTTACCGAGTTATACCGTAACCGTGACAAAAATTTTGGAAATGCAAGGATAGTTAGAAACTTTTTTAATAAAGCTTATCAAAATTATTTATTAAGAATTTCCGAATTTAATGAAGAAATAACTGAAAAGATAGAAAAAGTATTTACAGAGGAAGATTTTTTTGAAAGTGAAACGAAAATAATGAAAAATAAGTACGAAATTCAAATCAATCAAAAAGAATTGGATAAATTATTAGACGAGCTGAATAAATTAAAAGGACTTGACTCTGTTAAAAATTCTGTAGAAAAACTTATAAATAGCTTAAAAGTAACTAAACTTAGAAAAGAAAGAGGTTTACAAGTAATTGAAAAAAGTCTGCATTCAGTTTTTATTGGCAATCCCGGTACAGGAAAAACAACTGTAGCACGATTAATTAGTAAAATATACAAGGAAATGGGGTTAATTGAAAAAGGGCACTTAATTGAAGTTGATAGAGCTGACTTAGTTGCCGGTTATACCGGACAAACAGCGTTAAAAACCGATAATATAATTAAACAGGCTTTAGGCGGATTATTATTTATTGATGAAGCATATACATTATCTCGAGGTAGTAGCGATTTTGGTCAAGAAGCCATTGATACATTATTAAAACGCATGGAGGATTTTAAGGGACAATTTATTGTTATTGTAGCAGGTTATACCGAAGAAATGAAAAGATTTGTTGATTCTAATCCGGGTCTAAAATCAAGATTTACTAATACATTTGTTTTTGAAGATTACTCTCCAAGGCAGTTACTCGAAATTTCTAATGATATAGCTGAATCCAATGGTTATAGGCTAGATGAAGGGGCTCTTCAATTATTGCTTGAAACATTTTATAATTTATATAATAAACGCGATAAAAACTTTGGTAATGCTCGTACTGCAAGAAATATTTTATATAAAGCTATTAGTAACCAAGAAGAGAGAATTGCAAAATTATACAGTCATAACGACGAAGATTTAATGACTATTACTTATGAAGATGTTGAAAATATATCGGAACAAGACTATTAGCTAATCTATGTGTTCTGCAAATGTTAAAATATTACCTATATTATCATAGCATGTAAACTCTTTTGTACCGTAAAAGGTTTTTTCAATCGGCTTGATTATTTTAACATTGTTTTTAATTTTTTCAAAAAGTTTTTGAACATTTTCTACATCCATATATAACGAAATAAAATTATTAGTATCACTTCTCTCAATATTAGATTTTTGTATCATTAATTCAACTTCACCGTTTAACAACATAACAAATTCCGGAATTCCTTTTTCGGGAATTTGTGCAACACAAGAAAACCCTAATTCGTCTTTATAAAAGTCCATACTTTTTACTACATCTTTTGTTAATAAAATAGGACTTAATTTTGATATTTTCATATATGTGGCTCTTGAATTTAATTGCTTTTCTTTTAATAAAAATGATGCTACTACCCATAATAAACTAATAACAATAAAGAAAAATAATAAAAATATAACACTTCGTATTTTAGGTTTCATTTAGTTTCTGCATCTTATTAAAAATTATACCGGATAATTTAATAAAAATTTTTCTTGTAACAATATGTTTTATTAAAAGAACAGTTTTATTAAAAAAACCGTCTATAACAGTAGGTTTTTTTCCAAGGTATTTTAAAGCAGTATTTACAACATCTTCAGGATTACGATAAAACTTATTCATTGTTAATCCCGCTCTTTCATGAAAATTTGTACGTGTTGTTCCCGGATTTACCGAAATAACATTAATATTATATTTCTTTAATTCATACCATAGACCACAAGCCAACATCTCATCAAACGATTTGGTAGCTGCATAAACCGTATTATAAGGCGAAGGTACAAATGAAAGAAGTGAACCAATAATAATAATATTACCTTTTCCAAATTTCAACATATTTGGTAATACAATTTTTGTTAGCAATACAACAGTTAAACAATTTACATTTATCATGTCTTCTAATGTATTAATATTCTGAGAGATAAATTCTCCGGTCAACCCAAAACCCGCATTATTAATTAAATAATCAATTCTTTTATCTTTTATTAAGTCTTCTGTCTGTTTTATCCATTCCTTTTTACTTAAGTCTTGTACAATTATTTCTGTTTTTATATTGTTTAACAAATATTTTTGTTTTAATTGCAATAAACTTTCAATATTTCTAGCAATTAAAATTAAATTATAACCCATATTGGCAAATTTGTCTGCAAAAGATTTACCAATTCCCGAACTAGCACCCGTTATTATAACCCAATTCTTTAATACGTTTTCCATAAGCTAAATCCCTTATTCTGAATATTTTAGAAAATTGTTCATTATTTCTCTTCTAAACATGAAATTTCTTTTTTTTAATACAAATATTTTTGTAAATTTACAAGTTAATTTTGTGAGTATAATATGTTCTTAAAAAAATCCGATAAAATAGCTCTTCATTATAAAGATATTCATTTAACTTATAACGAATTAGTTAGCAATGTAAATAAATATGCTAATATTTTCAAAAATAAAGCTAAAAAAGTGGCAGTTTTTTCTGAAAATAGACCGGAATGGGTTTACTCATTTTATTCTATTTGGAAAAACGATTGCGTTGCAATTACAATTGACTTTATGTCAACACCTGATGAAGTTGCATATATTTTAAATGATGCACAACCTGAATTTATTTTTTGTTCGATAGAAACCCATAAATTACTGATTTCAATATCCGAGAAACTCCTCTATACTCCAAATTTTTTAGTATTTGAAAGTATTAATCTCAAAGAAATTTCAGAAGATAATTCTGATTTATATATTCCAGATATTTATAAAACTGCATTAATCATTTATACAAGCGGCACTACTTCAACACCAAAAGGAGTAATGCTTTCGTACGATAATTTATTGGCAAATATTGAAGCAGTTGTTGATGCAAATATATACAGAGAAGATATACGTGTAATGGTTTTATTACCTTTACATCATGCATTACCTTTAATGGGTACAATGATAATTCCATTATTCGTAAATGCTACTATTGCTTTCTCCCCTTCTTTAAATGCAGAAGATTTAATTGCCACTTTGCAAAAACATAAAATAACAATGATTATTGGTGTTCCTAGATTTTATACATTATTACGCCGTAAAATAAAAGATAAAATAAATGAGAAGTTTGTAACCCGATTTCTATTTAAAACATGTGAAAAGATCAATTCTTTTGGTTTTTCAAAAGTAATCTTCTCCAAAGTTCATAAAAATTTTGGTGGACACTTAGTAACTTTGGTTTGTGGTGGAGCCGCTTTAGATTTTGAAGTTGAAAGAGATTTTCGAACTTTAGGATTTGAAATATTAGTTGGTTACGGAATGACAGAATGTGCTCCTATGATTAGCTTTCCAAGACCCGGTAAAGCAAGAATCGGAGCCTCAGGTCAACAACTTTCTTGCAATGAAATTAAAGTCGTGGATAATGAAATTATTACTCGCGGAAGAAATATTATGCAAGGTTATTATAACAAACCAAAGGAAACTGCCGAAATTATAAAAGATGGTTGGCTTTATACAGGTGACTTAGGTTTTCTTGATAAAGAAGGTTATATTTTCATTACCGGTAGAAAAAAGGAATTAATAATACTTTCTAATGGAAAAAATATTAGTCCGGTTGAAATTGAAGAAAAAATTGCAGAAATATCTGAGATTATTCATGAAAGTGCTGTATTTGCTAAAGGTGATGCAATTCATATAATAATTCACCCTGATAATAAAAAATTAGAGAATATAAAACCTAATGAACTTGAGGATTTTATCAAATGGAACGTTGTTGATGTTTATAATAAAAAAGCAGCTCAATCAAAAAAAATATCTCGGTTTTATATTGTTGATGAGGACTTACCTAGAACAAGACTTGGAAAAATTAAACGTTATGAGTTAGAAAAATTCTTACAAAACATTAATGTATCAGAAAAAATTAAATCTGAAGAGCCTTCATTTGAAGAATACTTAATGGTAAAAAACTATTTAAAAGATTTAAAGACAGTAGAAGTTCATTCAACAGACCATTTAGAATTGGATTTAGCACTTGATTCATTAGATAAGGTTAGTTTTCAGCTTTTTCTTAAAACTTCTTTTGGTCTTGAAATAACTAATGAGGAGTTAGCAAAGTTTTCCAACGTTTTATCTCTTTCAGAGTATGTCAAAAATAATAAAATTAAAACAGAAACTGAAAGTATTGATTGGAGTAAAATATTTAAACAAAAAATTGAATTAAAATTACCTAAAAGTTGGGTTACTCATGGTTTATTAAAAAGTATCTCAAAATATTTATTAAAAGTATATTTTAGAATTAAAAGCGAAGGAGTAACTAATTTACCTGAAGGACCGGCAATAATTACTCCAAATCATCAAAGTTTTATTGATGGATTATTTGTTTCAATTTTCTTGAAAAACTCTCAGTTAAAAGAGATTTATTATTACGCAAAAGAAAAACATGTTAATACTAAATTATTAAAGTTTATTGCTGATAAACACAATGTAATTGTAATGGATTTAAATAAACTTTAATAATTTA
>DAINPX010000019.1:0-17481 GCA_036743235.1 Melioribacteraceae bacterium | reverse complement strand
AATAAGTTATATGGTTAATGACTGTGTATATTAACTTTGGCACGCTGGTTGTATATATTGAAGCAAATAAGTTAAACAAAACAAAAAATTAAAAATAACAATTTGGAGGATAAAAAAATGACAGTTGTAAGATTTAACCCGACCCGTGATTTGCTAAACTTAGAAAAAGAAGTTAGCAGATTTTTTAACATCTTTGAAAACAGATTGGGATTTCCTAAAAAAGATGTTGATGAAGACTTGGAAAATGCTGTATGGTCTCCTTTAACGGATATTTTGGAAGACAAAGATAATTTCTTCTTAAAGCTCGATTTACCCGGCATTTCTAAAGAAGATGTAAAAATATCGTTTAACAACGGTCAGCTTTGTATAAGCGGTGAAAGAAAACAAGAAAAAGAAGAAAAAGAAAAAACATATCACAGAGTTGAAAGAATTTACGGTAAATATTATCGCTCGTTCACTTTACCAAAGGAAATTAAAGTTGATGATATAAATGCCGAATTTAAAGACGGTCAATTATCAATCACTATTCCAAAGGCAGAAGAAATTAAACCAAAAGAACTTGAAATTAAGATTAAATAAATTGCCTTATATTAAAATTACGGGAGAAAGGAAACTTTCTCCCTTTTGTTATTTTAAAAAGGTTACTAAATATTAAATATAAATTCATATTTTTGTAACATAAAAAATTAAATTAATTATTAAACGGAGAAAGCAAATGAGCGAAACAAAAACAACGGCAAAACATTACGAGTTTAAAGCGGAAGTTAAGCAGTTGCTGGATATTCTTGTCCATTCGTTATACAGCAGTAAAGAAATATTTTTACGCGAGTTAATATCCAACGCTTCCGATGCATTGGATAAGTTAAGATTTGAATCGATTAGAGGAACCGAAATTGAAGATAACGATTTACCTTTAGAAATTAAAATTACTTTTGACGAAAAAGCCAATACTTTAACTATTAAAGATACCGGTATTGGTATGACCGAACAAGAGTTAATTGACAATATAGGTACTATTGCCAAATCAGGTACAGCACAGTTTTTAGAGCAATTAAAAGAAAGCAAGGCGGATGCATCTAATATAATTGGTAAATTTGGTGTTGGATTTTATTCCGTATTTATGGTTGCCAAAGAAGTAGTTATTAAAACTAAATCGTATAAAAAAGATTCCGTTGCTTTTATGTGGAAATCGGACGGTTTGGGCAGTTACGAAATAAATCCGTTAGACGAAAAAATTAGTCGTGGTACGGAATTATTAATTTATTTAAAAGAAGATGCCAAAGACTATACACAAAAATGGCAAATAGAAAGCACAATTAAAAAACATTCTAATTTTATATCTTTCCCTATTTATGTAGAAAATGAAAGAATTAATAATCTTTCTGCTATTTGGAGAGAACCAAAATCATCGGTAACAAAAGAGCAATATACCGAGTTTTATAAACATTTAAGTTACGATAGTGAAGAACCCGCAGATATTATGCACAACTCGGTTGATGCACCAATTCAGTTTTTCTCGTTGTTGTTTATTCCTAAAAAGAATATGGACTTTTTTGGTTTCCAAAAAGATAATTACGGTTTGGATTTATATGTTCGCAGAGTATTAATTCAACATAAAACTAAAGAATTGTTGCCGGAATATTTAAGTTTTGTAAAAGGTGTTGTAGATAGCGAAGATTTACCGTTAAACATTGCAAGGGAATCGTTACAGGAAAACATTATTTTTACAAAAATTGCAAATAATATTACCGGACAAATTTTAACATACTTAACCAAGAAAGCAAAAGATGACCCTGCTGCTTATTTGGAATTTTTTAAAGAACACGGAAGGATATTTAAACTTGGTTACGGCGATTATCAAAACCAAGAAAAGTTTATGAATTTATTACGTTTTAATTCTTCTATTTGCAGCAAAGAAGAAGATTTAATTTCTTTGGAAGACTACATCGGTAGAATGAAATCTGACCAAAAAGAAATATACTTTGCATTGGGTCCGTCTCGCTCGGCATTGGAAAGCGACCCTCATACCGAGGTATTTAAACGTAAAGGTGTAGAAGTATTGTATTTTTACGATCCTTTGGATGAATTTGTTGTTTCATCTTTACATAAATACAAAGATTATGAATTTAAATCGGTTGAAGCTGCAGATTTAGGTAAAATAGAAAAACTTGACGATATTATAAAAGATAAACCCGAAGTAGAAAAACTATCTAAAGATGATGAAAAACAATTTGATAGTTTAATAAGCAAAATAAAAGAAATTTTGGGTGATAAAGTAACCGAAGTTAAAGAATCCAAAAGATTAACCGATAGCCCCGCTTGTTTAGTTAGCCCCGATGACGGAATGAGTTCGTCTATGCAAAAAATAATGAGGCAATTTAATAAGGATAACAGCATACAAAAGAAGATATTTGAAGTTAATAAAGACCATAAAATAATAAGAAATTTATTGGCTATTTTTAAAGTAAATTCAAACGAT
The DNA here is from genome assembly GCA_036743235.1 of Melioribacteraceae bacterium. Lineage (GTDB taxonomy): Bacteria > Bacteroidota > Ignavibacteria > Ignavibacteriales > Melioribacteraceae > JAEXOD01. The sequence continues at coordinate 15,002 of DAINPX010000019.1, read as the reverse complement.
ATTTACATAACAAATACGGTTGAACAACTTTTTGAAGCTTCGATGTTGCTTGACGGCTCGTTAACAGACCCCCATAATTTAATAAATAAAATGAATAAATTAATGGAAGAAAATAGCGATTCTTATAGCCGATCTGTATTTAAGTAAAATAATAAAAAAAGTTATAGTGTAATAAAGTGCCTCCCCTAAAACGGGGTAGGCATTTTTTTTGTCTAATATTAAAGGTCTTGCTTTAAGCACTATTTGAAAATAGCCTTAATTAAAAACGATGTTATTGGAAAATATATCATACAATTTTAATAACAGATAATTATTAAATATTATTGAGTTAATTAAAATGTAAAAAAAAGCGATATTCTTAATATTTTATATTACGGTTGTATAATGTGATGTTACCGAAAATGGTAAAAAAAGAAAATGTTGAACCCGGAAGCAGAGACTATGTTTGGGATATAAATACACCAATTGGTGCTTTAAAAGGAATATGAGGAAATGCCCCTGATGATATTTGGGTTGTCGGGTCAAGCCCTACAGTCTATTTTTTTAATAATGGTAGTTTATAGTCTGTCCATTTTTCTTTTGAATTAGCATGAATGGAATATTATGGTTTATAAATAAAATTAATAATTGAAATTAAGTAAATTTTATTGTAATTTAATTTTTTTAATTATGCTAAAATTAATAAGATATGTTAAAAGTTTTAATTGTTGATGATGATGAAGGGCAACGTTTAATATTAAGCAGATTGCTAAAACGTAAAATGGCTTGCGAAATATTTCAAGCAGAAAACGGCTTGGAAGGATTAAAGTCGCTTGAAAAAAATAACCCCGATGTTATTTTTTTGGATGTATCGATGCCTATAATGAACGGAGAAGAAACACTGGAAGCGATACGAAGTGACCCTTCTACGGCAAAAATTCCGGTAATAATTTTAACGGCTTTAAACGATAAAAAAAGTGTCGGTAAATTAATTGAAAAAGGAATATCGGATTATTTACTTAAACCGTTGGATTTTGATTATGCCTACGATAGAATTTATAGGGTATTAACAAATATAAAAAAGCATAAAAATACTACAATAAGGCAAGCAAGAATATTATCCGAATCAGACGGTAAAATAAAAGTATTAATGGTGGAACGCGATTCTAATTTTCGTAATTTCTTTTCAACCTTATTCAACGAAAGATTTGATATAATAGAAGCATCATCGGGTATGGAAGGTTTAACAAAGTATATGGAAAAAAAACCACAGTATGTAATACTTGGTGAAAGGTTAAATTTGTTAAACGAAAAATTGTTATCTCAAAAAATACGTTCATTGGATGCTCATAATTCTACTAACATATATTTATGTACCGAAAACCCGCAAACTACATCTACCGATACATTCTTTTTTGACGGAGTTATTAAAAAAACTTATGTTCCCGAAAATATGCTAAAAGAGTTTAATAAAACTGTTATTGGTCAAGAAGATATTTACGAATCTTTAATTGATATAATTAATAAAATAATGCCTACCAATTTAATTGCAGCGGTTAAACAAACTTTTGGCGTAATGACAAATCAAGAAATATTATCTATAACAAAAGACGACCTAAATTTTGAAGGGAACATTTTGACAATTTCGGATAAACTTGCCAATAACGATTTACGCATATATGTAGATTTAACAATGTACTGTGCCGAAAAAGATATGAAAGAAATTGCTTTTTTAATTAGAAATACCGAAGTTAGTTTGGAAGAAGCAAAAAACTCGTATATAGATTTGTTTAACACTATTTTAGGCAGAGTAAAACACTCGTTAGATGAAAAAGGAATTAAAATGAGTATTCCGGGCGTTCCGGTTGTAAATATAGCAAACAATACAATTTATATCGATTTTTTAATAGATTTACCTTTCCACACTCAAAGCGGACAAAAGTTTTTAATAGGAATTTCGAGTTATAAAGAATAGTTATTTATTTTGTTCGGCTTCTTTATTTAATTTGTCTATATCCGAAGTACTACGAGGATGACCTAACGAATTAATTATTTTGTATAAATCCTTATATTCTTTTGCGGTAGTTTTATTATTCCAATTGCCTGTAACCATTCCAAATCCAATAATAACAAAATATATAACAACTATTCCCAAAGCTATTTGCTTTTTACTTATTTTTTTGTCGGTAAACCTATCTTTAACTTCTAAAGTATTACTAACAGGACAAATATCAACACAGTTTAAGCACATGGTACATTCATCGGAAACAACGGTTTTTGCTTTTTCTACTATTATTCTACTAGGGCATGCTTTTGTACACAAAGAACAATTTATACAAGTATTTGCATTACGTTTAATTTTACTTGGGCTAAATAACGAAACTATACCCAATAAAGCTCCGTAAGGGCACAAGTACCTACACCAAAAACCTTTAATAAATATAGATAGAACAAAAAGAGCTAATATAACATAAAGTGCAAATTTAGAAATATCGGCAAAAAACAAATACATTTTAATATCGGCAACAATGTTATAAGGACTGTCTAAAAACATCTTTAACGAATAAACTGTCATGCTAAAAAAAATAGCATAAACAAAAAAACCTAATAAAAGATATTTAAATGACCTTAAAAAGTAATCTAAAAAGCGAGGAAGAAATAAAGTGCGTTTAAAAAAATATTTATAAATTTTATTACCTGTTTCACCAATTGTTTCGCTAATAAACCCAATGGGACAAATCCAACTACAAAAAGATTTACCAAAAATAAAAGAAACACCAATAACGGCAAGCAAGATAAAAAATCCTGCCGGATGTGCTTGGTGAATAGTGCCGGTTAATAAAAAATAATAAATACTCATAAGTGCCGAAATTGGTAAAAAAGCCTCCACTCCGGCAGGTCTGTAAAAATTACCTCCGTTCCCGTTTTCTAAAAAATCGATAAAATAGTAAAACTCTACCCCAATCCAAATACAAATTAAAACAAATAACAATTGCGAATATAATCTATATTTTTGAATCGGTTTTTCAATGTTTTTAATAAATTTCATAAAAGTCCTTTCAGTATAATCGGAATTATTAGTCTGATATAAAATAATAAATAAATAAAATTAAAACAATAGATAAAAATGTAAAAAACAAAATATTTTTGTTGCAAACGCAAAAAAATAATATTATATTTACAGTCTAAATTTGCTGGTGTAGCTCAGCTGGTAGAGCAGCTGATTTGTAATCAGCCGGTCGGCGGTTCGAATCCGTTCACCAGCTCACTAAAAAAAGCCCTGAAATATTTTTCGGGGCTTTTTTGTTTTTAAACCGTAAATAAGTTGTTATACTTCAGATTTTAGGCTACAGACAAAAAAATACCCTGCCCCGGCATTTTATTGTTTCTTTGATCCTCCCCTATTGCTGTAGAAATGCACTTAAACCACGACTGAAGTCATGGTTTAAGCCAAATCGCCCAACCCAACCAATGAATTCAGTCGTGAGAATTCGCCATCAGCCGTGTAATAGCACTCCTTAGGGGCTGAATCAAAACAAAAATTAAGAAAAATATTATTAGATCAGTAAACAATAAAATTAGGATATAAACTTAAAATATTCTCCGACCACTATTTAAAAATAGTGGTAATTGAAACGAGGATAATATAATGACTATTAAAATTTAGTGTTTTATCAATTACCACTATCTTTAGATAGTGGCAATAAAACCCTATAATAAAACGGGGAATATTAAAATGGTGTATTTTAACAAACAAGTATAAAAAATAGCTTAAAAATTGCTTTTGATACAGCCCCAATTAGCCGGTAGTTGCAAGAAACTAAGCCCCAAATAACGACTTTTGTAATGGGGGCTATATAAATAAGTCACAAGACTTAAGAAGTTAGACTTATGCTTAGAAAACTACTCAGTCATCTGCTATTTACAATAATTCTCTATTAATTTCTTACCATTCGGTTTTTTTAATGGTTCAAACAGTAGTGCAAAAAACCATAATAAAAACAAGGCAATTAGGGGTTATAATAAAAAAAACGAATAAAATAAACAAAATTTACAAAAGCTATCTTGTATCTATTATTTTATAAATGTAAATTATAACAATTAAATAAAAATTTAAAAGCTTATTGATTAAAAACTATACTATATAATAATATGCAGACAAAAACATTTAAAAGAAGATATTTTTATCTTTGTATCCTTGCATTATTTTTATTAATATCTCAAAATGCCTTTGGTCAAAGAGGTAAAATAACAGGAACCGTAACCGATTTTAACACAAAAGAACCCTTAATAGGGGTAAATGTTTTTATTGTCGGTTCAACTATTGGTGCAACTACCGATTCCGATGGTAAATACGTAATACTAAATGTGTTGCCGGGTACTTATTCGGTTGCGGCAAGCATGGTAGGTTACGGCAAACTTGTTTATAGCGATGTGCAGGTGTTTATTGACCGTACCACGGAAGTAAGTTTTAAGCTAAAAGATGAATCGGTGCAGATGGATCAGGTTGTTATAGTTGCCGAAAAGCCAAAAATTGTAAAAGATCAAACTTCAAGCGCAACAACTATTGATGATATTCAGTTAAAAAGTGCACCGATAGAGGGTTTAAGAGGAGCTTTAGATTTAACGGCGTCATTCCAAAAAAACGAAAAGGGAGATTATACCGTTAGAGGTAGCGGAACTTATGAAGTTAAATTTCAAATAAACGGAGTTGACCAACAAACAACGAACACAAGCATTCCGGGTTACGGGGGTGCCGATAAGGCAAACAATAGCTGGAAATTTGACGTAAATCCGCTCGGGGTTCAACAAATACAATTAATTAGCGGTGGTTTTTCCGCAGAGTATGGAAATGCACAGGCAGGTGTTGTTAAAGTAGTTTTAAAAGAAGGGAGCAGTAAAATAACCGGTGAAGCCAGAATGGAGTACCGTCCAAACGGCTTATATCATTTTGGAGATTACGTATATTCACAAAACAACTTTGAATGGAATAAATGGGGAAATATTAATAACTGGTATGCTAATCAAAAAAATGTAATAAAAGATATAAGTCCTTATTTATATAATAGAATGTATGTTCAAAACAATGCCACTGCAGCCGATAGCCAACGCGTAAAAGACGAAATTGCATGGGCTTACGGCATTTGGTTAAAAAATCATACACCAAGTGAAGATAACCCCTTGGGTGTTTATGACTACCGAGACCATACATATGCACGTTATATGGTTGGATTTGGCGGACCTTTGGGAACCAACCCCGAACTACTAAAATTTTATTTTTCCGGAGAATACAGAAAAAATCCGACCCGTTTACCAACCAACGAAAAAAATCAAGTATATCAAAACTATATTTTAAATTTAACCTATAAACCCATGCCGGAACATAAATTTAGATTTATGGGGAGTTTTCAAAAATATAAAGGCGGATTATTTAGCGGTTCTTCGGATATTAGATGGAGCGGTTTATCCAATACAAGCGAATCGGGTAAATATGCAGTATATCAAGACCCAATTAGAACCGAACAAACAATTGCTCAAAGTTTAAATTGGGTTTATACAATAAATACAAACTCGTTTTTTGAAACAAATATTGCTCATCAAACCGAAGCTTATGAATTACCCTACGTTTATATTCCCGGTTTTAACAGCTCGGTAGATAGGTTGGATAGTTTGGCAGACCCAAGAGGAACAATATTAAAAAGCGGTATTTGGTGGGATCATGATTACTTTTTACGTTTAGATGCCGCTAGCACAAATTTTTATCAAGATTACAGAGCCGAAAACTGGAGTTTGACAATTGACTATACAAACCAAATTTTAAAAACTAATTTATTAAAAGCGGGTTTTAGATTTTATTATTGGGATATTTTTAACAATGGCGTAGCTTATAGCTTTAGAACAAACAGTTATGTTGCCCATTACGGTGTTGCCGAGTATTATAAAGCTTTTCCTTATAACTATGCTTTTTATCTTCAGGATAAAATGGAATATGAAGGAATGGTTGCAAACCTTGGCGTAAGAATAGAAGCTTATAATTTCCAATCTAATAAACCGGTAGATAGATTTAATCCTTTTTATCCCGGTACAGAAAGACCCGGAATATATGGCGATCCAAGAACAACTTCATCCAAAACTCAAGTTACAGTATTACCTCGTGTGGGGGTCTCTTTCCCTATAGGTGAAAATACCGCATTTAGAATTCAATACGGGCATTTTGCATCTATGCCTATTTTTACGCAGGCATTAACAACCAAAACATATAGAGGTTGGAGTGCTTTGGGTAACCCGGATTTAGAGCCTAAAAAAACCATTAATTACGAATTTGGCATTCAACAAGTAATTGACGAAAACCATAGAATAGACGTTGCAATTTATTATAACGATAGAGTTTTGCAAGTCGGAACGCAAGACATTGCAGCTTTAACGGGTGATTTAAGATATTTTGCGGCATTTAATAATAATAACGAACCGTTATACTTATATCAATCCTTTGAAAATAATCGGTTCGGTTCAACCATAGGTATAGAAGCGACATTTGAAAAAATAAGTATAGGAAATTGGTCATATAGATTAAGTTATAATTTATCGCAAACTACGGAAGGAAGATATGGTTATTCTGTTCTTTATCCGGATAACTCGAGAAACTTTGCTTTACGAAGTTCAACCGGCGAGTTTTTATCCCCTTACGATAGAACACACAGTTTTAGAGGATTATTACAATATATATTAAAAGACGGAGAAGGTTTTGAAATTTTTGGTTTCAAACCGTTTGAAAATTCAATATTCGGTTTATCTTATACTGTTCAAAGCGGTTTACCTTTTACATATGTAACCGATTTCGATTTAAAAGACGTAAGTTTTAACAGAAGATATCCGTTGGAATCTAACTTCGATTTTAACTTTAATAAAGAAGTTTATTACGGCGGAGTAAAACTTATTATCGGTTTGCGTATAATGAATTTATTTAATAATAAATGGTTAACTCCTATGGATAGCCAGTCTGACCAGCAAGACAAAATTGCATGGGTAGAAAACGGAGTTACAATGGATAACCCTGTAGATAACCCGACTAAAAGAAGTTACTTATTATATGCGTTTAGAACATATAAGAATACGCCGACACAGTTTATTTTTACGGTCGGTATAGGCTTTTAATTAATAAAGGAAAAAGAAAAAGTTTATGAAAGCAAAAATAATAATATTACTACTTGTTTTAATATCTGCGTTAATGCTTGAACAAAAAGTAAATGCCCAGCAAAGTATAGAATCGCCTTTATTGGTTTTTAATAGAGGGCAATTATGGCAAAGTGTTTATTTAGGAAAAGTTGGACCCAGTACATATAATAACTGGAGGCGACTTGGAATTGGTTTAGATTGGCCCGGTTTTGATGCAAGTTGGATAAAAGAAGATTTAGGCGGTGCTCCTTCTTACCTTGTTGCAGGCGGTTTTTGGATTGGCTGTAAAAAAACTGCAGATAGCGTTTTGGCAGTTGAAGATTGGTCTATTTACGCCGGTACTATAGGTGTGGAAGTATCTTCTAAATATATTGTTAAAAAGCACAAAAAAACAATTAATCACGGAATGGTTAATATTAAAAACGGCGGAGATGAAATAATAGAAACGGTGTGGGAATATAACCCACTTTATCAAAGCCAATACGATATAGAAAGTCAATTACCTTTACGTGTAACAAGAACGTCACATCAATGGAACGGAAGCAGAAGAGAAGAAAACTACATTATTCATAAATACGTATTTAAAAATATAAGTAACGAAATACATGCAAATTACCCTCAACGTAAAATAGTAGATACATTGTATAATTTTTATGCAATGTTAAATTACGGAATGCATGCCAATTCTCGTTCATGGTCGGTACTATTTCCTACGTATAGTGCCGGTGCACGTAATACTTGGTTATTTTACGATCCTTCTAAAAAGATGATTTGGGGAAGAGCAGGCGACTTTTTAGATACTCCTGCAAATGACGGTGAATATGGTTATTCAGCTACTCAAGGTAAAATTGTTGACGGAAAACCGACCGGTGAATGGTTATCTCCCGGCTTTGTCGGTTTTAGATTGCTGTATAGTTCGCCAAATAATAACGGTCAGACTTCTTATGTTAACGGTTACGGATGGTCTGCAGGCGATAACTTACAAGATTTAATTGGACCTATGACCGGAAGAGGAACTGCAGAAGCAAGATACGGAGTATTACAGAACGTTTCAATGGCAAATAATTTTATTAATAACCCCGGCGATTTAACTTTTATGAGAAGAAGTCGTATGTGGTCTTTAATGTCATTAGGTCCTTGGACAATTGCCCCCGGTGATTCAATTGAAATTGTTTATAGTGAAATGGTTGACGGGGCGGATTATAAATTTGCAATAGAAGATAAAATCTCAAATATAGCATCGGGGTACTCTATTTTTGACGCAACAGCCGTAAAATCCAAAGTTACTTATGATAACAATTTTAACCACCCCGATCCCCCTTTGGCTCCTGAATTTAAGGTAGATTATTATAGAGAAAGCCGGTTGGTTGCAAACGTAATTGAATGGGGTAACGAAACCGAAAACATTCCTGACCCCGATGACGGCGAGTATGATTTGGCTTATTATAATTTATATCGTTCTTCGTATCTTCCTATTGGACCTTGGGAACTTGTGGCAAAAATAAAAAAACAAGATGCAACATATTATAATATGTTAACAAACAAATATGTTTTTATTGATAGTTTGGTTACTGTTGGAGCAAGTTATTATTATGCTTTAACTGCAAGCGATACGGGAAAAAGCAGTTGGAATGTTGCACCAAGTACAATATTTCCCGAAACAAGAACTACAAAAGTACCGCCTTTAGAGTCTTCGATATTTGCAAATAGAATGATTACTCCGTTTACTGCTACGTTAAGCCCTGTTAATAATGTAGATAACATTTTGGTAGTTCCTAACCCGTATGTTATTGGCGAAGGTTATTCATTACCCGGTGAAAGTGATAAAATTCAATTTGTAAATATACCAAACCCTTGTACAATAAGGATTTATACATTAAGGGGTGATTTGGTAAAAACCATAAAAGTTGAAGAAGGAGCAGGAGCAATTGCCGATTGGGACCAAGTTACCGATTACGGACAATTTGTTGAAAGCGGTATTTATTTATTTCATATTGACTCCCCTTTTGGCTCTAAAGTAGGCAAATTTGCAATAGTACGATAAATAATAATTTGAAATAATTAATTAACAAAGCGATGAATAAAAAAATATTATTGATAATAGTCTTTATAAGTTCCGTATTGTTTGGTCAGGATTTTAAGAAAAATGCCACTGCGGGATTTGTGTTTTTGGAGCTGCCCATTACGGCACGCTCGGCAGGTATGGGAGAAAGTTCTATTGCTTTAACGGATATGGAAGCATCCGGTCAGTTTGTCAATCCTGCTTCATTAGGTTTTGCAAAAAGTACTCACTCGTTTTCTGTTTCGTATAGTACATGGTTTGCCGAAATTAAACACTATATTACCAATTATAGTTTTAATACCGATTATGGAGTTTTTGGTATTGGTGCAATTGTTATGGATTACGGAAATATGCCGAGAACAAAAAAAATTGCAGGACAACGGTTATATGAAGTACTCGGAAATTTTAACGCCAATAGTATTGCTATAGGTCTTACTTATAGCAAACAACTTACCGATAAATTTTCGTTTGGAGTTACCGGAAAGTACGTTCGTGAAAAAATTGATGTTTACACTGCAAGCAACTACTTATTTGACGGCGGAATTCAATATTATACCGGATTACAAAGTTTACGTATTGCAGCAACTATTAATAACTTTGGTGTAGATACAAAATTTATTAACGATAAATTTAAAATGCCCGCCATGTTACGTTTAGGTATGGCAGCAGAAATTTTTGGCGGTTTTGATGAAGATTACAGGGTAACAACCGCAGCAGAAATGATTCACCCAAATGACGGAGACGAAAGATTAAATGTAGGATTGGAATTATCTTACAAAAATATGGTTGATTTTAGAGGCGGATATAAATTTTTTACCGATGAAGAGACTTTTAGTGCCGGTATTGGCTTAAAAGTTAATAGCTTTTTTGTTTCTTCAACTCCTATTGTTCTGGATTTTTCTTATTCCGATTACGGAAGATTGGGGGATGTACTTCGTTTTACTCTTCAATTGGGGGTTTTATGAAAAAATTTGTATTGTTAATAATTAGTTTTTTGATGTATGTTAATTTATATTCTCAAATAGTTAAATCGGTTGATGTTTTTGCCGAGTATAGTAAACCTAATAAAAAACTTACCGATGTTACAAATATAGACGGAGTAGGAGGCGGTGTAAAACTTCAATTTCCTGTTTACAGTAATGTCTCTATTAATTTATTTGGAGGATATACTCTTTACTCATTAAATCAAGAAAACGCACTTGCTAATTGGCAGTGGGAGTTTTGGACACGATATAACGATTTTGTACGCCAAACACTTTCGGACGAAGCCTACAAAAATTTTAATAACCCTGTTCAAAAAATGGACTTATTAAATTTATATGTAACTTTAGATTACGATTTTATTCTTATTGAAAAATTGCATATAAAACCTATGTTTGGAGGAGGTTGTTATTTTTATAACCGCAGACTATATATTGACGAAACATGGTCAAAATATTTTTCTACGTTAAATTATACTTTTGAATATGAATTTAGAAATATTGCCCCCGAAAAATCGGGTAATACTTTGTTTTATATAGGTGGTTTAGAAATTAACTATGAAATATCCGAAGGGTTTTGGCTTCTTGGAGCAGTAAAATATACAAATATTTTTGATTCCAAACTATCGTTTGGTTTTGATAAAATGCCTTTTAAAAATGCCGTAAATACAAATTTAGGTTTAACAATTTTATACTAATAATTATGAAAAAAACAATAATAACTATAATAATATTACTAACCGGAATTATTAACGCCCAAAAATTAAACTTTGTAGCCGGTTTAGACGGTAACTACTATTTACCTTTAGGTACTTTGGGAGAAAGATTTAATCCAACCGCAGGAATAGCAATATCGTTTGGAAAGGAAGTTTCTAAAGATTGGACTTGGGTAGGTAAACTTGAATATTTTAAATTTGATAAATTAAACGAAGATAAACTTAAATTGAATAAAAAAATTGCGGTAGGCAGCAATACCGAAAGTTTTAATATTCCGCTTAATGACCTTAGTATGAGTTTGGAAATTGTGGGGCTTTCTGCAAATGCATTTTATAATGCTTTGGATTTTGGAGATTTTAAAACGGATATTACATTTGGTTTTGGAGTTTATAGATGGTATAGCCCGCGTGAAACATATACCTTATATTTTGAACAAACTACCAAAAGTTTTTATAGAGATACTGTTGGTGTAAACGGAAGTTTTAATAAAGTTTTGGATGTTCCTTCAATTTCCCAATCCGATTGGAGCGGAGGTTTTAATTTAGGTTTACATTTTAATTACGAAGTAATTAATAATTTTAACATTTATGCCGGTTGTGAATATAAAGTTATTTTAGGTGAATTATGGCAGGCATTGGCATTAAATTTAGAAAATATTGCCGGTTTTCAGATGGTTAATATTAAAGCCGGATTAAAATATCAATTTTAATACTTTGTATTTTTAGTAAATTAAAAAAGTCACTTTTACAGGTGGCTTTTTTGCTATTTAATAATGTTTATATTAAATTATATTATAAATTAACGGGGATACGATGAATAAGATAGTTATTGTTTTTTTAGTTTTTATTTTGTTTTTGTTTAACGGATGTAAAGAAACGGTTATTGAAAAAGAAGCTGTAAGAGGAGTTTGGTTAACTAATGTAGATAGCGATGCGTTGAATTCCAAAAACAATATTATACAAACCGTAAAAACTTGCAAAGAACAGGGTTTTAATTTAATATGTGTTGTAATGTATAATAAGGGAATGACTTTATATCCCAGTACTACAATGAAAAATTTAATCGGTCAAGAAATTGACTCGTTATTTATTGGAAGAGATCCGCTAAAAGAATTAATAGAAGAAGCACATAAAGAAAATATAAAAGTAATTGCTTGGTTTGAATTTGGTTTTTCTTCATCCTATAAACTTGGCGGCGGTAAAATTGTTGCCGCAAAACCTAATTGGGCAAGCAAAAATAATGAAGGAAACTTAGTTACAAAAAACGGATTTGATTGGATAAACGGATTTGACCCCGAAGTTCAACAATTTATGCTTTCTTTAATTAAAGAAGTAGTAACTAATTATGATATTGATGGCATTCAAGGAGATGATAGATTACCCGCAATGCCGGTAGAAGCAGGTTACGAAGAATATACAATTAATAAGTATATGGAAGAACATAACGGTGCAAAACCCCCAAAAGATTTTAGAGATTCTGCTTGGGTTAATTGGCGGGCTAATATTTTAAATAATTATATGGGCGAAATTTATAAAACCGTAAAAGCTATAAAACCTAAAGTTATTGTTAGCATGGCACCCAGTATTTTCCCTTGGTCTAAAGAAGAATATTTACAAGATTGGCCGATGTGGGTTAAACAAGGATATGTTGATTTGGTTATTCCCCAGTTATATCGTCAAAATATAGACGATTATATTAAAATATTGGATGATATTGTAAAAACACAATTAACCAAAGAAGAATTAAAAAAGTTTTATCCGGGAATACTTTTAAAAGTAGGCAGTTATTACCCAAGCGAACAGCTTTTAAAAGATATGATTAAAGAAAACAGAAAACGAGATATTAACGGTGAAGTATTCTTTTTTTATGAGGGATTAAAGAAATATCCAAATATTTTTAAAGAACAAATTTATAGCGATAAAGTGATATTTCCACACTATTTAGTTAAGGAACAAAAATGAAAAAAATTATTATTTTACTTCTTTTTATAAATATAACGGTATTTTCTCAAACATTAAACGAAATGCGAGCGGTATGGATAACAAACGTAGATAGCGATGTATTAATGACGGATGTTAAAATTGCCGAAGCAATGGATTATTTGGAATCAATTGGCATAAATGTAATTTTTCCGGTTGTTTGGAATAAAGGTTATACAATTTACCCCAGCCAAATAATGAATAGCGAATTTGGGTTGCCTATATGGCCAAGTGTTGCGGGAAGAGATCCGTTAAAAAGAGTTGTTGTTGAAGCTCATCGTAATGGAATAGAAGTAATTCCTTGGTTTGAATTTGGTTTTTCACCTTCATATTCGTTAAACGGAGGTCATATTTTGGCAAAATATCCCGATTGGGGATTAAAAAACAATACGGGTAATTTAGTAGTTAAAAACGGGTTTGATTGGATGAGTGGCATTGTTCCCGGTGTTCAAAATTTTATGACGTCTCTTGTTATGGAAGTTATTGATAATTACGATGTTGACGGTGTACAAGGTGATGATAGATTACCTGCAATGCCTGTTGAAGGAGGTTATGAAGAATACACTAAAAATTTATATAAATCCGAAAATAACGGTAATAATCCACCAAGTAATTATGCCGATAATAATTGGATGAAATGGCGAGCAGATAAACTAAATGCATACTATAAAAGTTTAAGAGACAGCGTTAAAGCTAAAGGAGAATATTTAATATTTTCATCCGGTCCAAGTGTATATCCTTGGGGGTATCAAAACTATTTGCAAGATACAAAAACTTGGGTTACGGACGGTATTATTGATAATTTTATTCCACAATTATACCGACAGGATTTAAGTGCCTATAATAACGAACTTACAATTGCTTTAAGTTACGTTCCGGCAAACAAAAAAGATATATTTTTTGCCGGCATTTTAGCAAAAGCAGGTTCGTATGTTATTAGTCCGGCGTTAATGTTATCGTCATTAAACAGTAACAGACAAAAAGGGGTAAAAGGAGAAACTTTCTTTTTTTACGAAGCACTGCGAAAAAACAATAATTTACTTGGCGATACATTAAAAGCTACATATTACAAAGAAAAAGCTATCCCCCCGTTTAGAAACGGAAATATCTGGCGACCGAAAGCAGTTATTGTTAATGAAGATGAAACCAACACAATAAAAACAGGGAATTGGACTACTTTTGGAATAAGTGGATTTAAACCAAATATTTTAATGACAAACGACCCTAATTATGCATCGGTTGAGTATTTTATGGATGTACCTTTTGATGCATATTTTGATGTTTTTGCTTATGTAGTTACAAATAGCGTAAATGCGACAAATGTATTACATACCGTATATTTTGAAGGTGATTCAAGTAAAATTTATGTAGATCAAAAAGATAGTAAGAATAAAGGTTGGTATAATTTAGGTAGTTTTTATCTAAAAAAAGGAAATAAAAAAGTATTAAAAATAGATAATAGCGGAATTGACGCTGGTAAATATGTAATTGCAGATGCAAGTATGATTATGATAAACAGAAAACTATCCCCCAATGTAGTTATAACCGATGTTAAAGAGGATAATACGTTTAATAATATGCCGATTGATTTTCAATTAAGTCAAAATTATCCTAATCCTTTTAACCCTACAACAGTTATTGAATATAAACTTAAAGAGCAAACAAATGTTGCTTTAAGTATTTATAATGTTTTAGGTCAAAAAATAACAACACTGGTTAACCAAGAACAATCTGCCGGAAGTTATAAAGTTAATTTTAATTCCGAAGATTATAATTTATCAAGCGGTATATATTTTTATACATTAAAAGTAAATAACTTTACTTCAACAAAAAAAATGGTATATTTAAGATAGAGTAATTTATGCAATATGTAGTTTTCTTTATTTCATTAATTATATTAATAGGGTGTAATACGGTAAAACAAGAAAACTTACGGTTTAAAGCAATTGAAGAGATAAAAAAAACCGAGAAGGAATTTGAAGCTTATGTAAAACAATACGGAATTACCGAAGGGTTTTATAAATTTGCCGATGATAATGCCGTATTAAATCATTCCGAAAATTTAATTAAAGGAAATGTTGCAAAATTTGAAGGAACAATTCAAACAGG
>DAINPX010000018.1:0-17597 GCA_036743235.1 Melioribacteraceae bacterium | reverse complement strand
AAATAATAAATTTACCAAAGTAAGAAAAATGGTTTTATTAAAATAAAATATTGTTAAAAACCATTTGTTTATTAAATTATTAAAATAACTTATCCCCTATTCAAACAATAAAATACTAATATTAGGGGATAAGTTATAAAAATCATTTCTCCAATAGTACTATAGATGTGATATAGCTCATATTACCTAAATTTATTTTGTTACTTTATAATCAACACTATATATTTGTATATAAATATTATTAATTAAAGGACAAAATGAGAAAATTAGCTATTTTACTACTGTTTTTATTTAATATTGTTAATGCTCAAACAAATATTAATGCAGGAAAAGTTGCGGGATTATGGGTAGCAAACCACTCTCCGTATATAATTTTGGGAGATATTCAAATTGATACTACAAAACAATTACGAATTGAACCCGGAGTTGAAGTAAGATTTAACGGAAATTATAAACTTACCGTGTTAGGAAGATTATTGGTTGAAGGAACGATTACCGATTCCGTAAAATTTACGGCTGCTGATACTTCAATCGGTTGGGGTGGTATCAGGTTTATTAATACCGACAATAATTTATTGGATTCTTCAAAAATAATGTTCGCTTCATTTTCTTACGGAAAAACAAAAACTGGAACAAATGAAGAAAGATCAGGCGGTGCAATTTATATAAAAAACTCCTCAAAACTTGGAATTTACAACTCAAAATTTTATCTTAATAATTCTTATGCAGCCAGTCCCTATGGTGGTGGTGCAATTTTTATTGATAATTCTAATTGTATAATTCATTACTGTGATTTTGTAAATAACTTTGCAATAAACGGAGACGGTGGAGCTTTGTTTATTTACAATAGCGGTGTTAATTTAAGGAACTCTTCTTTTAATTACAATTACGCAAAAAGTTATGGCGGTGCAATAATATTGGCAGGAAATAAAGGAAATTTATTACGTAATATAGATATTACAGGAAATAAAGCAACAAACGGCGGAGGAATATATCTAAACAAAACTTTATTTTCTAATGAATATTTTGATATTTCTTTAGTTAATATTTCCGAAAACCATGCAACAAATTGGGGCGGAGGTATTTATATTGATACAAAAATTGATCCTGATTTACCCTTAAGAAACATCAGGATATCTAATAATACTGCTAATAGAGAAGGTAGCGCAATTGCAGCTTTTAAAGAAGTATATTTCCAGAATTGTATAATTGACCACAATAACAAAGGAAATTCTACTTTTTCCGTACATCCTATTTTTATTATGCCTATTCAAATGAATTTTTTAAATTGTGTAATTGCAGATAACCAGGGAAGCCCGCTAATTGTTTCATTCGGTGAATCAGGCGATTTTGGTAATTTATATATTACAAATAGTATTATTTGGCATAATGAAGGCGGAATAGATCCGCCAAACGGAGGAGGATACGTTTATGTATCTTATTCTACCGTTCAATATCCATGGAGTAGTTTTACAATGGGACAGGGAGTTAACCATAAAGACCCCGAATTTAAAAACCATTCTTCAGGTAATTATCATTTATCATACGACTCACCGGCTATTGATAAAGGAAGCCCTGAAGCAATTTTTAACGATTATATTCTTAATTCTTTGGCAGGTTTAGGAACTGTAAGAAATGATTTGGGAGCATACGGAGGAAGATTAAACGCTTGGAAAGATAGCCCCGTTGCAAATTTTATTGCATACAACAGGCATGGAGAAGCCCCTTTAACGGTTCAATTTAAAAATCTGGCACTAAATGATCCTTTAGAATTTGCTTGGGATTTTAATAATGACGGTATTTATGATTCTTATGAAAAAAATCCAACTTATGTATATCAAACACCGGGTATTTACTCTGTTACTTTAAAAGTAAATAGTTTTGAATTTATGGATACTATTACATTCAAGGATTATGTGGTTGTTCGTCAAAACGGATTATCGGGTGCAGTTTCCGGTATTTGGGATTTGGATACAATGAGAATTATGGGTGATATTTATATTCCTCAAGATTCAACTTTGGTTATTGCTCCTGGCACAAATGTTTATTTTACCGGAAATTATAAATTTAATGTTTATGGTACTTTACTAGCCGAAGGAACCGAAGAAAATAAAATATTTTTCTTTTCCGATTCGTTAGGCGAAACAAATAATTATCCGTTTTATAACGGTCAATGGGGCGGTATAAATTTTTTAAATACTCAAACCAATAACCAAATACTTTCAGTATTAAAAAATTGTTCTATTAGATATGGTTTTGAAACCTGGATTGACGAACTATCTAATAGGCTTGGCGGTGGTATTCTTTTGTATAAATCAAAAATATACTTGGAAAACGTTACAATTGATAGTTGTTACGGAAACCAAGGAGGCGGTATTCATGTAAACGAATCAATTCTTACTGCAAATAATTTAACAATAAAAGATATAGTTTCAATAAACGGAATCTATTCTTATAATAGCAAACTTAATATTCGCAACTCTTTATTTAAGAAAAATGCAGGTTGTGGTATTTATGCCGAAAACGGAAATATTTATATTGCAAATTCTGTGTTGGATAGTAATTCCAATATTTACGGAAACGGAAGCGGATTATTTGCATTCGGTTCATCTATATATATACTTGATTCTGAATTTAATAATAATTATAGCGGTAATGCACCGGGTGGGGGTATATCAATTTACTCTGCACCTGAAGCCGTGCTTGAAAGAGTAAAAGTAAAACATAATTTTTCTTCAAGTGAAGGCGGAGGAATTTGTTTTTCGGCTACAAGTCCAAGTTAACAAATGTTGAAATTGCATTTAACTCGTCAGATTATACAGGCGGAGGAATAAGTTTTACCAATGACGGTAGCGGTCAAATTCATAGATACGCCGATTTTAATAATTGTCTTATTTATAAAAACGAAGCAAGAAATACAAACGGAACAGGAGCAGCTTTATCAATAGGAATGAATTGCCACGCGGAAATAATTAACTCAACAATTGCAGATAATAGTGCTAAAGATTTTTCTGCAATTGCCAATCCTTGGGGAACAGGAATTGCAATTGTTACAAATTCCATAATTTTTAATAACGGACAAAATTATGATTTACAAGTGCAGGGAGACAATTCCGTTTATAAATATTCGTTAATTCAAGGTTATTATGCGGGTATGGATACATCTACAACCAACCTAAATAATTATAATCCGTCTTTTATAAATAGTGCCGAAAATAATTACCACCTTCAAAACATAACTTGCGGTGGTTTTACTAACTCCCCTGCAATAGATACAGGCAACCCTACAATTAAAGATTTTGTATTAGATTGTTCTGCAGGACTTGGTGCATACCGCTCGGATATGGGAGCATTTGGCGGTGCTGATAATAGATGGGTTAATACTTTGATGCCGGAGTGTTACTATTCCGGTGCGGTTTCAGGCGTTTGGGATTGTGAAGAAATTACGATTGAAGGTGATATTTATATTCCTCAGGGGGATACTTTAACTATTAAACCCGGTTCATATATTACTTTTAACGGTAATCATAAATTTGAAGTGTTTGGAGTATTAAATGCAATTGGTACAGTAACCGATACAATTACCTTTACAGGCGATGAGGAATTTGGATGGGGTGGCATTATCTTTAAAAATCTGGATTCAACGAGCGTTGGTGAATCAATACTTAAATATTGCAAATTTGAAAACGGTAATGCGTTAAATAGAAACAACGGTGTTAAAAACGGAGGAGCTTTATATATTATTGCTTCTTCAAATTTAATAGTTGAAGAATGTTTATTTTCTTACTGTAAAGCTAATTTAGGGGGTGCATTGTATGTAGTAAATTCATCACCTACAATAAAATATAACAGATTTGAAAACAACACTGCTTTAGGTGCCGGCGGTGCTATGTATTTAGATCACTTTAACGAACCCTTACACCGATTGGAATTTGTAGATAACTTAGCAAATAACGGAGGAGCAATGTTCTTATCTTATTCCTCACCTCAAATTACCAACGTTTTGGCTTATAAAAATAAATCGATAAATTCGGCAGCATTTGCGTTTTTATTTAACTCGTCGCCTTATATAATTAATTTAACTTCGGTTAAAAATATAAGTAATAACAACAGTGGAGGTAGTTTCAGCTTAATGTATAATTCAAATCCCGATTTATTAAATAGCATTCTTTACCATAATTCACCTGTTGATATTTATATTAATGACGGAACATTTAACGCAAAATTCTCGCTTCTTGAAGGCGGAAGTTCTCAACCTTATTTTGGTGAAGGTTGTTTAGATTTAAATCCCCAATTTCGAGATTTGGATAATAACGACTATCACTTATCGTATATATTATGCGGAAGCACTTACAACTCATCGGCTATTGATGCGGGATATGCTCATCCTTCCTTCTTTGATACTTACTTGGATTGTTCTGCCGGTTTAGGAACAGTTAGAGTTGATATGGGATATTACGGCGGTAAATATCATAAAACAACTGTTGATGTAGAAACAGAAGAAATTAAAAGTTTACCAAAGGAATATACTTTAGAACAAAATTATCCTAATCCTTTTAATCCTTCAACAACCATTTCATTTAACTTACCATATAAATCAATAGTTAATTTAACCGTTTACGATATATTGGGTAAAGAAGTTGAAACATTAATAAACGAAGAAATGAATGCAGGCAAGTATGTAAAAATGTGGAACGCAGGAAAATTTGCCAGCGGCGTATATTTTTATAAACTAAGTGCAGGTAAATTTAATGTAACTAAAAAAATGCTTTTAATAAAATAGCAATAACATTAATTATATAAAACTATAAGGCGTCAATTTTTTTGACGCCTTTTTTATATCTCTTCTAGTTCAAATACTTAACTTTCTAACAATTTAATAAATATTTGAAATTACAAATAAAAGTTTTATTTTTAATAGTGCAAATAATATAAGGTTAGGTATGAATAGGCTGCAAAAAACACTTTGGTTTACTTTTTTCTGTTTATTTATTTACAATAGTGCTTATTCTCAAGTAATAATTGATAACGGAATAAGTCACTATCTCCCTTTATCAAAGGGGAATGGATGGAAAGCATTAAGATTTTCTTCAATTACAAATCCATCACAAGGAAGTGTAACTTTAACCGGTATGAGTGTTTCCGATTCTATGGTTTTTGGGAAATATACATACTATAAATATAATCAGCTTTGGCTAAGGTATGAGGGGGAAACAGATAGAATTTATTGTAAAGATACAACCAATAATGAATATTTATATATTGATTTTATGGTACCCGATAATATAACATATTCAAGTTATTTAGGAATTATTACCGCAAAAAGTAAACAAATAAAAATAGGAGATGACATTTACACCGCAAAAGGGTATTATTTACTAACTTCTTCTTCGGGCAACACTACACACATTGAATGTTATTTTGTTAAAAATTTTGGTATGATTTATGAGTACAGATATGGCTCTTATATCATGGCAAATTATTTTAATATTGAAACCAAAACAATAGAATTTCATAGCACTAATCAAAACATGGCTCATTCGTATTATACTTCTGCAAAACCTTCTATCGAGTTACAAAAAGCGGCTATTTTACAAAATTCTAATCTAAATATTAAATCATTAATTAATCATCCATATTCTTTTCTCACTTATTATACCGTTCCGGGCTATTTTGTTCGCAATGGATTGTCCTTTATTAGATCTGCAAATGTAGAATATTTTTATTTTAACGGAATTGACACTTTAAATTTTACAAGTATAAATATGGTTATGGATAATGAAATAAACTTTTCGGGTAATATATCTATTAATTATCCCCTTTTTAGATTAGGTTACAAATTATATTATAGAATAAAAGCCGTTGATAAAAGTTTTTTATATCACACAGTCTATTTACCAAATGATGGATATAACCTTTTTAATAATAACCTTACAACAAATCCTCTATATAATTATTACCCTTTAAATAACACCAATAAATATATTTATAAGGTCGAAGAAGTAGATAATAATGGCACTGTTATAAACCGACAAAAAAATAAGTATGTATATTTTATTAATGATACTACATTATCAGGTATAAAATATTATAGGTATTATTGCAATAACAATTTACAACTTGAAAGATATGATTCCGTTTCAAGTTATGTTTTCACTCCTTCTATTAACAATAGCGGTACCGTTTATGAAATTCCTACGCATTTTTTGTGGGGTAGATCTGCAGATACCTCAACTATTTTGGTTAACGGCACATTAAACAAATACACATGCGGGACTCTTAAATTTAAAAATCTATTTGGTATTGATACGGTATATTATAAAACATATACAAATACTACAACTTCCGAATTTTTTAATCTTGCTTATAATTTTGGTAAAATAGAATCCATTTATTTTGAGAACAATAAAAGATTTAAAGAAACTTTAATTGCAGCAAAAATTAATAATATTATTTATGGAGATAGTTTATTATTTGTTGGCATAAATGAAACTAAAGAAGATAATTCCGATATTAAATTTAACCTTTGTCAAAATTACCCAAATCCTTTTAACCCTGTTACAACTATTGATTTTTCGATACCTAACAGCGGATTAGTAACTTTAAAAATTTACGATATTTTGGGCAAGGAAGTTGCTACACTTGTTAACATGTATTTGCAAGCCGGTACTTATTCAAAAACGTGGGATGTAAATAATTTACCAAGCGGAGTTTATTTTTATAAATTGTCTTATAACAACCTTATTAAAACAAAGAAAATGATTTATTTAAAATGACAAATATTGTTGAATTTCTTGAATACCGATAATAAAAAAACTTATTAAAAATAAATATTTTTAATACACATACTATTTATTTGACAATGGAAAGAAAAAGCGATAATTTGATATTAAGTCAAAACATAAATTAAAATTTAGGGGGATACTATGAAAACATTCTTTTTAAACTCGCTTATTTTTCTTTTTTTGGCTAATTGTATTCCGGCTCAATGGGAAAAATCAATTACACCTTACAGCGGCAATATAAACGAATTAAAATGTATAGGGAACAATATTTATGCCGCTACTCAAGAAGGTGGAGTCTTACAATTTAATGGTAATGGGACAAGTTGGCAACAAATAAATTCAGGTTTAAATAATCTTTCTATAAGATCTATCGCTCAACTTAATTCAGGATTTTTTGCTTGTACTTTGGGAGGCATTTATTTATCGGAAGATGGCGGTAATTTTTGGCAAAATTCTAGTGTCGGATTAAATTCGTCCAACATTTCCTCAATTGTTGAAGTTGATAACCTAATTTTTGCAGGTGCTTGGGCAGATGGAATTTATAAATCTACAAACGGCGGAAAAAACTGGACAAAACTTTCTAATAATCCATCAAGTCTTCTAATTGAAAAATTGGCTACCAACAACAATATTTTATATGCGTGCACTTGGGGAGGAGGAATTTATAAATCAACCGATGACGGTGTTAACTGGAGCTTTATTAGCAATACTATAAGTGATTTATTTATTAATACAATAGCTATAAACAATAATATTTTGTATGTAGGTACTTGGAGTTATGGAGTATTTATTTCTTCTGACGGCGGTATAACTTGGAAAAAGTCAAATGAAGGATTAACTTCTTCTTCTGTTTTTGATTTTGAATTTATTGGGAATAATATAATAATAGGTACATCCGGAGGAGTATTTTTATCCACAAACGGCGGAAATAATTGGAGTAATATAAACGGAGGTGGAATTAATCATTTAACAACTATTTTTTCAGTAAAAATTTATGGTAATTATCTAGTTGCGGGAGGAACACAAGAAACAGGTATTTGGAGAAGACCCTTATCTGATGTAATTACAGATATTGATGAAGATTATAAACCATTTTTTAATTTTAATTTATGCCAAAATTACCCCAATCCTTTTAACCCTGTTACAACTATTGATTTTTCGATACCTTACAGCGGATTTGTAACTTTAAAGATTTACGATGTCTTGGGTAAGGAAATTGCTACACTTGTAAACATGTATTTACAAGCCGGTACTTATTCAAAGATATGGGATGCAAGTAAATATAAAAGCGGAATTTATTTTTACAAACTTATTGCAAATGAAATTACAAAAACTAAAAAAATGCTTTTAGTAAAATAAATTTGCTATAACCAAGTTAAATGGGATCTTTTAATTATTAGATCCCATTTAATTTTATGCGAAATAACTCAATTATTGTCTATTTCAATAAAACAGTTTTTTGCGTTTTAATATATGTCCCTGCTGATAAATTTATAAAATATACACCGCTAGAAAGACCCGAAGCATCAAATTTAATTTCGTATGTACCCGCTTCTTTTTCATCTTTAATTAATTCTTTAATTTCATTACCCAATAAATCATAAATAGTAATTTTTACAATTGTTTTATGGGGAATACTAAACTTAATGGTTGTTGATGAATTAAAAGGATTGGGATAGCTTGGGTATAAAACAAAATTATCCGGTAAACTTTTCTCATCTTTTACAGATAAATAATCCTCGGTGTATAGTATTTTAATTGCATCGGCTCTTATTACCGGTCCTTGTGAACTTTTACCGTCATCTTTTACAATAACTTTAGTAAGAACATCTGCATTTAAATAATATTCTCCTATTAATTTCCAATTTCCGCTTCCTTCGTTCTGATTAAAATATATTGAATCAACCAGTAAATTGTTGTTATAAATTAAATATAATGCATTATTGGCAGCATTTACCGTCTTGGGTAATAATTCCAATATTTTATATATTCCATTTCTGTTCAGTTTAAAAGAAAACATTGCAGAAGGACCATTAACAGAATTTTGGATGTATGCGTATCTACTTGTGTTACCATACGCTTGGGTTACGCTTGTAAACCAATTACCCGTTTCCGAATACTTGCCCACCGTTTCGTTATCAACTATTACGTTATAATTTTCTATGTTAGCCTTAACCGGTAATTTAATTACATTGTTTATCGGATCATCGCTATAAATAATTAGTGTATCGGAGAAAACGCCCATTTCTTGTGGTACAAAATAACTTTCTAAATAAATAGACTGCATACCGTTAATTACTAATGGAAACGTTTGATTAAATTTTATCTTACCGTTTAACGAAGCAATATTATTTATTGATAACTCCCCAATACCCAGGTTTTTAATATTAACCTTAAATTTAACGGTATCTGTTATGCTTACATCACCTAAGTTAATAAATTGTTTTTCAATTTTAATTTGTTTAATTCTAACATATGCGGTTATTTTAACCACATCTGCGGCTAATACTTTATCAGCTGTATCTTGGTTTTTAGCCTTAATTATTAGTTGTATATCGCTATTGCCTGCATCAAAAACCGTACTGCAAGAAAGCCATTCTTTCAAGTTTCCGTTTGTACTAATTTTACCGGATTTAATTAATATTCCGTCTTTAATTATTTCGTAACTTACCGTATCTATATGATTATTTATTTGAGGGAATTGAATAAACAAATTATATTGATGTGCAAAATTAGTCGGAATTTTCCAGCTTACTGCAGAAGAATCTCCCGGTAATATATTACTTATTTTTGAATCGATATGCCAAGCTTTGATACTTTCTGTAACCCAGTTGCCATATAAAGTTACGCATTCATTATCACTATTATCAATAAATTTGTCGTCCGGCAATAAGTTGATAAATTCAGTTGCTAAATTTCCCGAAGTATCTATACACGCAACACCAATTTTACCTATCGAATTTTTATTTATTGCATTTTTTGTTTGCCATAAATTTTGTCCTATTTTTTCACAATAAAGTAAAGAATATTTTTCGTTATTATCTTTTATTGCTACAATAGGTTTTATCTGAAAAAGATTTTCATTGGTACTTATCAATAATTTACTATTCAATCCGTTATCTTCAAAACTTAAGTTGATATTAGGACTTGAAGTATCCGTATAATTTAAAAATCGCTGATATGCTTCGGTACCAGTGCAATATCTAAATTTTACGGTTGGATAAGTTGAAGTCGCATTATTTAATAAAAGGTTTATATTTTGTATCTGTTCAGGAAAATTATCCTCGGGTAAATGAGACCAAAAACAAACTAATTGATTTTTCCCCTGTTTGGCTTTTAAAAATATTTGGTTTATTAATTGTTGGTTTACACTCCCCATATATTTAGACCTCACATTCCATCCTCTGCTACCACCTCCCAATTGATAATTAAGCGAGGATGGTCGAAACGGAACAAACTCGGATGATGCCAACGACCAATCATAAATATTATCTATCGGTTCTTCATCAAATGTACGTTTTGCCGGATAATCGTTATGCAAACTATAAGGAATAAAATTATCAATATAATTCTGCCAGTTATTATCCATATAATGCCACCCACTTCTAAAAGAAACAGGAAAAACATTTTCTTCTAATAAAAATTGGGCTAACGTAACATCAAAATCATCCTTTGATTCATTAAAATTTTTTGCTTGATTCCAATAATACATTCCGTCATTATCGTAATCTGTCCAAACGAATGTGTGATAGTGTAAAGAAAGTTCATCTTGCCACTGCTCAATCTTATTCCCAAAATATTTTTTCATTAAGTATAAAGTCATTGTATTGGGAACAGGAACATCGTTATTAGTAGCAAACCTAAATATATTTCCCGCCATCATCCACCAGGTCATCTTTAAACTATTACCATATGAATCTTTTAGAGGTAACCTAAATTCATCACTCATAACTTTTACGGTATTGGTATTTGTCCCTTTAAACAATTCCAGATTATATACACAGTTATATTTAGCTGTACTCATATTATCCCAAATTGCCGTATCAGATCCTAAAACGATATAAACTTTACCCTGCGAAAATACTTTAATACTGCAAACAATAAATAAAATAGATATTAAACAAATCAACTTTTTCATAACACACCTTTAATCATTATATCTATTTTAAAAATAAGAATTTAGTAATTAAATTAAAAATAATACTTCTATTAATTTACTTCATAAACTTTTTATTTATAAAATAAGTCGAGGAGTATTTAGAAGCTGATTTATTGTTTAAATATCCACTTTTCTTTAAATAACATTTAATTAGTAAACAATTTAATATTTATTAATAATTCCTTTCAAAATATGCTTTTATTTTATTCAAAACATTACTATCTAAATAATTTACACTTTTATTTTATAAACTTTTTTAGTAATTTGCACAAAAACATAATTGAGGAAATATTGTGATGAGTAAATTTACGAACGTAAAAAAAAGAAGCGGAGCTATTGTACCCTTTAACCCCGATAGAATAAGTAATGTAATTTACCGAGCTGCTGTTTCGGTTGGCGGAAGAGACAAAGAAAAAGCAAACGAACTTGGTAAAAAGGTTGTTACATATTTAGAAGACCACTATCCTGAAGGATATGTATTAAATATTGAAGAGATACAAGATGCCGTTGAAGTAATACTTATTGAAAACGGGCACGCCAAAGTTGCAAAAGAGTTTATTTTATATCGTGACGAAGCAAACAAAAGAAGACAAAATGATTTTAGACATTTTAGTAAACCTCTGGAAAACATTCCTTGGGCAAAAGTATGGCGTTCGTTAGATTGGGCTACAAATCATAATTTAAACACCACTCAAAGTTTTAATAAACGAGTGTTAAATGCCGAATTTCCGCAAATTGTTCACGAATCCGAAAAAAATTATGAAAGCCAACTTGATATGGCTGCGGAATTAATTAAAGAAAGAAGCGATAAATTAAAAATGGTAATGGTAAGCGGTCCTTCATCTTCAGGAAAAACTACAACTACTTTAAAACTTGAACTAAGATTAAATAAAATGGGGCTTAAATTTGTCCCTTTAATTGTTGACCATTATTTCTTTGATTTAGAATTACACCCTGTTGATGAATTTGGCGATTATGATTTTGAAACGCCTCAAGCATTAGATTTAGAACTGATAAACGAACACTTGGTTAAACTTTCTGCCGGTCAAGAAGTTAAAATACCGTATTACGATTTCAAACTTGGCAAACGATACCTTGACCGTACTCCTATTCAATTAAAAGAGAATGAAATTTTATTAATTGATAGTTTACATGGATTGCACCCGGCATTTAGCAAAGAAATACCTGCAGAACAAAAATTTAAACTTTACCTTGAACCGCTATTACAAATGAGAACAAGTAGTGGACAATATGTAAGATGGACAGATATACGATTGATGCGCAGAATGTTAAGAGATTCGGTTCACCGTGCTTATAATCCCGAACAAACATTATTACATTGGCATTATGTACGCAGTAGTGAAAAACGTCATATTTTGCCTTATGCAAATAGTGCTGATTATATAATTAATACTTCAATGAGTTACGAATTGGCTTTATATAAACCTTTATTATTTGACCATTTTAAAGAATGGGAATTAAAGTACGCCAACGACCCGTTACGCGTTGATGCTTTTGAACGTGCTGCACGCATAAAAAACATGCTGGCTGAAATAACCGGCGTACCCGATAATTCACCTGTTCCGGGAGACTCGGTTTTACGTGAATTTATTGGCGGAAGTACTTTAAAGTACGAATAATAAATTACACTTAACTATTATTCTATCCTACTCCCCCCTTATTTATTGGGGGAGTGGCTTTTATTTATACCCATATGTCTAAACAAAATTTTTAGTACAATGAATTCAATAATACTTGAAGTTAATAATATTACTAAAGCATTTTCCAAAGTTGTTGCAGTAAGTAATCTTTCGTTTACTATTAATAAAGGAGAAATTTTTGCATTGTTGGGTCCAAACGGAGCCGGTAAAACTACTACTGTAAGAATGCTTACTAACATAATAAAACCCGATTCAGGAACCATCAATTATTTTTTTAATGATCCCATATCTAAGGTATATAAAAATAATCTGTTGGGTTATTTACCGGAAGAAAGGGGGTTATACCAAGAAATTCCCATTATTAAATCCTTAATATATTTAGGTATTATTAGAGGAATGGATAGACAAGAAGCACGAAAAAGTGCCGAGATATGGTTAGATAAACTAGAACTTTTTGAGAGAAGATATGACAAGTTAAATACTTTATCAAAAGGAAATCAACAAAAAATACAATTTATTTCCTCAATATTGCATAACCCTGTTTTTGCTATTCTTGATGAACCATTCTCGGGATTTGATCCAATAAATCAAGAGCTTTTTATTAATATTATTAAAGAATTAGCAATAAAGGGAACTACAATTTTGTTAAGCGCTCATCAAATGCATCTTGTTGAAAAAATTGCAGACCGAGTACATTTTTTACATCAGGGAAAGACCGTTAAAGCAGGAACAATTAAAGAAATTAAAACCGGTTTTATGGCTGAGGATATTATATATATAAAGACCAAAGAGCAAATAAACGAGCTTAATTTTAGTAATATAAATGATATAAAAGATTTTGAAAAAATCTCTAATTGCGAGTGTAAACTTATCGTTAATAATAACCTAAATAATGTATTAACACATATTATTAATCTTTATTCAATTATTTCTATTAAATCTGCTAACATAACTTTACATGATATATTCATTCAACTTATTAAAGGTAAAGAGTAAAAATGAATAAAAGACTAAAACTTGTTTATGACGTTGCTATTTGGGAGTTTTCTAGATGGTTTAAACTAAAAGAACAGATTATTACAATCATCGTTTTCAGTTTTATCAGCTTATTAATTTTTGGAGGTATTTCAGTTTATAACAAATACTTTAACAGTAAAAAAGTTATTGCGGTTATTAATAATTCCGAATTGGTAATTGAAAAATTAAATTCTGCCAAATACACTTTTAGAACAGATGATTCTTTATCAAAAAATTATAAAGAACAACTTAAATCAAAAAAGGTAGATGCAATACTTTATATATTTAATTTGGATACTATAAAAATTTATACACAAAGTAACAGAAATTGGGTAAATGAATTAATAAAGGAACTTACAGACCAAAGATCCGAAATTAAAATCAAACAATCAAATATTACGAATGAAGCGATAAACAATATCTTCAATATTCCCTTTATCAAAACAATTTATACCGAAAATGATGACTCAAAAATTAGCTCCGGTGAAAAAATTGCTGCAGGAATTTTAATTGGAATGATGTTAATGGGAATATTTTTAGGTTTGGCATATCAATTTACGGCAATTACAGGAGAAAAGCAGCTGCGTATTACCGAAGTAATTGTTTCTGCAATTTCTCCGCAAACTTGGATTGACGGAAAAATCATCGGAATTTCATTATTGTCTTTTAGCTTACTTATAACATATTCATTAAGTACTGTAATTTTTGTAATAATTTCTGCCCTTTTTGATAGTGGCTGGACAATACCCCTTGATTTTGGTAATCCAAAAATACTTTTTATTTTAACCATTTTTGCCTTTTTGGGATTTATTTTTTGGAACACGTTTTTTTCGGCAATTGCTGCAACAATAAACGATCCTAATACAAGCGCGCGTGGTTCATTAATTATGCTCCCTATTTTAAATATTGTTCTGGCATTTTTTGCATTCGGCAATCCCGATTCATTACTTATTCGATTATTATCGATGTTTCCCCCAACATCTTCTCCTATTTTAGCAGTACGATTAATATTAACTGATGTTTCAATAATTGAAATTGCTATTTCATTTATATTGTTAGTTTTTACAATTTATTTTTTAAGAAAAGCTGCAGGTAAGATTTTTGAAGTATCAATATTAATGTATGGAAAAGAATTGAGTTGGAGTGAGATAAAACGGTGCATAACAATTGATAAAACAATGTAATAAATTATACTTCAAGATAATTCATAATAAAATGCGAAATTGCCCCTAATAATATAAAAATATGAAATATTTCGTGAAAGCCTAACACCCCTTTAAAAAAATTAGGCTTTTTTATTGCATATATTATTGCACCAACCGTATAAAAAACACCACCTACCGCAAACCAAATTATTCCGTCACTTGTAAAAGCTTTTATTAACGGATACATTGCAAATACAACAACCCATCCCATTATTAAATAAATTGCGGTATATAAATATCTTGGTGCGTTTAACCAAAAAAGTTTCATAAAAAAACCGCCCAATGCCATTAACCATACTATTCCGACCAAAGAATATCCTAACATACCTTTTAATACAATAGTGCACAATGGTGTGTAAGAGGCAGTAATAAAAACAAAAATCATTATGTGGTCAATTTTTCTTAAAATTACTAATTTATCCCCCTCAAGCGGTAACCAGTGATATAATGTACTAGATAAAAATAGAGCAAACATAGAAACAGTATAAATCGTAAAAGTTATTGCATGTGTTGATGTAACAGGTAACAAGTTTCTTGTTTGTAGCAAAATAAAAGCAATAATGGCAAATAATACCCCTAAAAAGTGGGTAAATCCGTTTAAAGGTTCTCTAAGTTTTTTTAACATATATTCTCGTAAATAAATTTCGGCGTTGTATAAAAGCCATTATTAAGCGTTTTTCACTTGTTTGTAAAATTATAACGTTTTTTATTGTTTTTCTAATCAAGTTTTAACGGGGTTTTATTACCACTATCTAAAGATAGTGGTAATAAATAAAACACAAATTTATTATAGTCATTATTTTATTCTCATCACAATTACCACTATTATTAAATAGTGGATGGAGAAAAATTTAAGCGTGTATCCTAAAATTAAAGTTTACTTATCTAACAATAATTTGCTTTAATTGTTGTTTTTATACAGCCCCGGTATAAAAATTAAAAAAAATTAACTATGCTACTTTTACATATTTATTTGGTAAAAGACCGCAAATTGGGCATTTTTCTTTCGGCTCGCCAAATTCAATATGCCCGCATAAAGGACATAAATAAATTTCACTAACATCTAAATCTTTACCTTCTTTAACAGCTTCCAAAGCTCGTTTATATAATTCGGCGTGTATGTTTTCGGCTTCAACTGCATACTTAAACATTCTTTTTGCTGCATGATTTTCTTCAACAGCTTGCTCTAACATAGGAGGATACATTTCTTCAAATTCGTACGTTTCACCGCTAATTGCTTCTTGCAAATTTTCCAAAGTACTTCCTATACCTTCTAACGCTTTTAAATGCCCTTCGGCATGTATTCTTTCCGCTTCGGCAGTTGTATTAAATAATTTGGCAATATTTACAAAACCTTCTTGTTCAGCTTTTTTGGCAAATGCACGATATTTTTGATTTGCCTGGCTTTCTCCCGCAAATGCTGTTTTTAAATTTTCTTTTGTTGTTGACATCTTTTCTCCGTTATAAAAAAATAATACTTATAAGTATTAATTTAATTATATTCCCTTTAAAATTCAAATTTTATTTAATTTTAATTATCTTTACATATTCTTTAATAATTTTTTTTGTTATGTATATTTATCAAAAAAACAACAGATATTTCGCCTCGGTTGCAGACGATATAAAAGATTTAGCCGAACTAGAGTTAACTAAGCTGGGAGCAACTTCTGTAAAACCCGGTTATAAAGGGATATTTTTTACGGCAGATAAAAAATGTTTATATAATATTAACTTATATACTCGCCTGCTTAATAGAATATTGGCTCCTTTATTTGAATTTGAAACTTTAAATGAAGATATGCTTTATAAAAAAGCCTATAAATGTGAATGGGAAAAACTTTTTAAGAATTCCGAAACATTTGCAATATTTGCTTCGGCACAAAATAGCAACATAAACCATTCAAAATTTGCTTCGTTAAAATTAAAAGACGCAATTGTTGATAGATTTAGAGATATAACCGGTAAAAGACCTAATGTTGATCCTAAAAACCCGGATATTTGGTTTAATCTGCATATTGAAAATAACAAAGCAACAATTAGCTTAGATACATCCGGCGGTTCTTTACATAGACGTGGATACCGTAAAAATGCGGTTGAAGCACCTATGGCAGAAACTTTGGCAGCTTCTATTTTAATGTTATCTGAATGGGATTTAAAAACTCCATTATACGACCCAATGTGCGGTAGCGGTACATTATTGTGCGAAGCTTATTTACTTGCAACTAATACCCCACCCGGAATATTACGACGCAACTTTGGAATTGAACGACTCCCCGATTTTGATAAAAATTTATGGTCTGACGTAAATAAAACAGCAAAAAATAACATTGGTAAAATAAATCCGGATTTAATTAGCGGAAGTGATGTTAATGCCGAAGCAGTTAAAATTGCAAAAGAAAACATTAACATTATTGATAAAACTAATAATATAAGTATTAAACAAGTAAACTTGTTTGATATCGAGGAACTTAAAGATAAGGTTTTAGTATTTAATCCGCCTTACGGTATAAGATTAAAAACCGGTAAAGATTTATCGGAATTTTATAAACAAATTGGCGATTTTTTAAAACAAAAATGTACCGGTAGTAGCGCTTTTATTTATTTTGGCGAAAGGGAATACTTAAAAAAAATAGGATTGAAAGCTAAGTGGAAACACCCTCTTCAAAACGGAGGTTTAGATGGAAGACTTGCTAAATTTGAAATGTATTAACTTTTTATTGTATCTGTAAAAAATTTTTATTATATTTATTATTCTAAAATATTGCTATGG
>DAINPX010000017.1:0-17654 GCA_036743235.1 Melioribacteraceae bacterium | reverse complement strand
GGTTGCAAAGCTTTAATACATAATTCTTTACCTGCTTCGTAAGTATATTCTTTTTTAACTGAAGGGAATAATGTAACATAAGTATCGTACGGGTGGAAATCAGGTAAATTTAAAACTTTTTTCTTTAATTCGCACCATCGGTGTAGTGCAGTTAGATTTTCATTAACGGATTTTACTAAATTATCATAAACTTCAACTGGAATGTTATTAGCATCTAACGAAGCTTCTAATGTGCTGTTATATTTACGTGCTTTTGCATTATAAATTAATGCTTTAATATTACCCGTAAAACTTGTTAATAATGTGTTTTTGTAATCTTTGTAAGGTTGATAGAACCCTTTATATACTCTTTCTCTGTAACTTCTGTCTGTTGAATACAAAGCAGCATAATATCTTCCGTCACTAATTTTGATATCTGTAACACCGTCTTCTGCTTTTACGGTAGGATATTGTATATCTGCACCGGTAAACATACTAAAAGTATTATAAGGAACTTGTTCAACAGGGCTTGATAAAGCTAAAACTTCTTCCAATTCCGGAGATAATGTATGAAGTTTGGTTCTGTATAAGTTTTCAAACATTTTTTTGTACAAAACAAGTTCTTTATTCTCATTCATGAATTTTTCTAATGTTTTTTCAGGAATGGCAACTAATTCTGGTCTAATAAATGAACTTGCAGTTCCTACTTGAGCCCCTAAATTGCTAATTCTTTCAAATAAAGCCTGATATTTTGCATCTGCTAAATTTAAATCCTTTGATAAAGAAGCATATAAATATAATTTACCCAAAGTTATACTTAATTCTTCATCAAATTTTAATGTTTTGAATAAATCATTTGCACTTTTACCTACTTTTCCTTTAAAATCCGCATATTTACCCATTTTTTCTTTAACAAGATTGAAGTCTTTCTCCCAATCGCTTTCGGTTTTGTAAATATCGGTTAAATTCCAAGTATATTTTGCTTCGATGTCGCTATGTTTTGGTAACTCGCTACTTTGCTGAGCTTTAATATTACCGCTAAATAATATTGCTGTACTTATCATAAAAAACAATACCTTAATTGATAAATTGTTAAATAATTTGTGTGACATATGTAATCCTCTGTTAGTTTCAGATTTATTTAATTAACTGCATTTTTTTTGTTTTAGAATTGTTATTTGTGTATAAGGTATAAAAATAGGTTCCGCTACTTAAAGTACCGGCGTTAAAATTTGAAGTATATAAACCGGGTGCTAATTCTTCATTAATTAACACTTTTATTTCTTCCCCTAAAATATTACTTATAACAAGTTTAGTTTTAGACGTTTTATTTATTGAAAAAGTTATATTTGTTTCAGGATTAAACGGATTGGGGTAGTTTTGATATAAGTTAAAATCAGAAATTGATTGAATATGTGAATACTTTACCGAAGTAAAGGGTTCTGAAATTTCGGATAAATATCCCGGAAAAGTAAAAGACGGTATATCAAAGCCGGGTACGGTTGTTGTGGATACATTTGGCATATAATCTTTTAAAACCCATAAATCTTGAGCAATCCAGCTTGTTTGTGGAAATTTTATCAAATCATAAACTACGGGAGGAAACGGTGGAGGTAGAACTTGTACAACAATACTTACTGCTAACGATACTTCAAATTTTTTACACGTAAAATTTCCTAAGTATGTTTGTAACAATTCGTCGCTCAGTCTTTTAGTTTTTACCGAAAACCTTAAAGGTACAGCAATAGAATCGATTGTGATTGTAGTATCTTTAGAAAACAGAGTTGTTGATTGATTGACAGAAGCTCCAAAATTATATATAGGATACCAACCGGTTAATGATTTAATAAGAACCATTAATTGCTGTAACTCGGGTATTATATTTCCGATTAAGCTATCCCCCAAAACCAAACTATCGATATCAATAACAGAAAAATAAACATTAGCCACATTTTCGTTAAAATTAACAAAATTACTGTCTAAAAACGGTTGAGTATTTATTGTATTAATAGGACCGTTTTTAGATAGAATTATTTTTGATTCTTTACCGTGTATTAATCCTGTTGAAGCAAAAGAATCAATACGGGCAGCTGATAATTCAGAGTTAGGATTGCCTAAACTATCTAATGGTGTTACTTTATAGTTCCATACATATCCTAAGTTGTTTGGAAAGTAATTTGAACTTTGTGCAAATAACGTAATAAAAAGAAAAAAATAAATAGTGGTAAAAGTCAGTTTTTTCATATATCCCCAAAAAATTTATTTATAAAATTATATAAAATTAAATTTAACTACAATGTAATTATTAATTATTTTTTTAATTTGCTTTATAACAATAAAAATTTTAGGTGACATATGGGTTTTTCGACAGATGCAATACATGCCGGGCAAGAGTTTGATTTAACAACAAATGCGGTGGTAACTCCTATTTATATGACTTCTACATACGCAAATTTTGGATTAGGCAATAATAAAGGTTATCATTATGGGCGTACAAATAACGTTACGCGCGAAAGTATGGAAAAAAATATTGCCGTATTAGAAAAAGGGGAATATGGAATTGCTTTTTCCAGCGGTGTTGCTGCCGTTCAATCTATTATGGGATTGGTAAAAAGCGGTGACCATATAATTGCAACAAATAGTATTTACGGTGGCACTTATAGATTATTTGAAATGTTCTTTAAAAATTTCGGAATATCGTTTTCATGGGTGGATATGTTAAATCCTAAAAATGTAGAAGATGAAATTAGAGATAATACTAAACTTGTTTTTATGGAAACACCTTCCAATCCTATGCTTACTTTAACAGATCTTTTGGCAGTATCGGATATTTGTAAAAAATATAATTTAATCTCTGTTGTTGATAACACATTTATGAGTCCTTATTTTCAAAAGCCATTATTATTGGGTGCCGATATTGTATTGCATAGTACAACTAAGTATTTAAACGGACATAGCGATGTGGTTGGAGGAGTTGTTGTTACAAATAATAAGGAATTAAACGATAAAATTAGATTTGTACAAAAAGCCATTGGGGCAGTACCAAGTCCTTTCGATTGTTTTTTAACATTAAGATCAACAAAAACACTTGCAGTTAGAATGGATAAGCATAATCAAAATGCATTAATTATTGCCGAATTTTTGGAAAAACATCCAAAAGTAAAAAGTGTAAATTATCCGGGATTAAAAACTCAGCCCCAGTATAATTTAGCTAAAAAACAGATGAGCGGTTTTGGCGGAATGATATCCTTTGATACCGGCGATTTTGATATTACTAAAAAATTTTTTGAAAGGACAAAGTTATTTATACTTGCCGAAAGTTTGGGTGGTGTTGAAAGTCTTTCAAATCATCCGGTTACAATGTCGCATGCGTCTATGCCGGAAGATGAAAGAATGAAATTAGGAATAACAGACTCGTTAATACGCTTAAGTGTTGGAATAGAAGATATTGATGATTTACTAAATGATATTGAAAATTCACTAAAATAAACAATATTAAATATTTTGGTAATAAATTCGATAATAATAATACCAATAAATTTGTTTTGTAACAATATTTGAGATAAAGATGGAAAAAGATATATCGGAATACCAAAATAATCATCTTTTTGATTCTTTTTTTCAAATATTGGGTAAAAAAGCTAACAATTATTATATTATTTTTGACGAAACAGGGATTATATTATTTAGTAATTTAGAAGTCAATTTAAAATATATTAACGAGATTTTAGATTATTTACATTTTAGTAATGTTAATAATAAAATTTTATTTAGTCAGTTTATTCATTTTAAAAACTTAAACATATCAGAAATTTTTGATGAAATAGTTATAAACCGGCAAAAGTACTTTTCAAAAATTATATGTTCATTTAATGTTATAAATTATTTAAAATATTATTCTATTATTATAAATACTTTTGACAATAAGTTATCTATTGCAAATGATTCGGTAAACAAATTTAATATAAATGATTTCCCGTTGGGTGTATTTACTTATGACGCAAATTCAGGAAAAGTGCTTGAAGTTAATAAAGAGTTTTGCAAGATTCTAAATTATGGAAAAAGTGATATACTTAATAAGGATAATAAAAATATTACTTATCCAGAGGATTATAAGATTGATGAAGAAATTAACAAAAATTTGTTAGACGGTACTAAAGAAAAAATTGAAGTTACAAAACGATATATAAGCAAGGATGGAAATACTATTTATGCAAATATTATTTGTCAACTTAATTATCAATCCGATGAGCAGCCAAATATTAAGGTAATTGTTTTAAGTTCAACACAAAATGAAATGTTTTTATCAGCAGAAAAAGCTAAAAAATCTTTAATAGAAAAAATTTCGTTAACCACCCCTGATACCATATTAATTTTTGATGTTCAGTCACAAACCTTTACATTTTCTAATCATTCTTTATTAAATGAAAAATTGGGGCATAATAACGAGGAATTAACATTTATAAGATTAATGAGTTTAATACATACGGATGATTTAAAAAAATTTATTGATGAAAGCAATCTATTAATTGTATCAAACGATGATAAAATTCACGAATGTTCGTTTAGGCTTATTTTGAAAAATGAAGAAGTTCGTTGGTTATTATGCAGGGGGATAGTTTTTACAAGAGATGAGTTAGGATATCCTGAGCAAATTTTATTGCAAATGACTGATATTACCTCGCAAAAAGAGTTGGAAGAATCTTTAAGACAATCGTACAAACAGATTAATGAAAAAAATAAAATTTTGGAAATTCAAAAGCATGAGTTACTTCAAGCAAAATATGAGCTTGAGAAATCGGAAAAACAACTTATAGAAGCCAATTTAAATAAAGATAAATTTTTTTCCATAATAGCGCACGATCTTAAAAATCCATTTAACTCATTATTTGGATCAGCTTCGTTTTTAGCACAAAATTTTGAAATATGTGATAAAAAGGATGTAAAAACTTTAACAGATAATATTTACAATTCTGCGAAAGTGATATATGGATTATTAGAAAATTTATTAAGTTGGGCTAGGTTACAAACTAATAGGCTAATATTAAATGCGGAGAAAATTAATATTTCAGAAGTTGTTAAAAATAGTATTTCGTTATATGAAGAAACATTAAAGACAAAAAATATTGAATTGGAAATTGAAGAAGATAAAGAGATTTATTGTTATTCCGATAAATATTCACTTGAAACGGTAATAAGAAATCTACTTTCCAATGCAATTAAATTTAGTTTTAAGGATGGAAAAATAGTGTTAGGATTTTACAGCAATCCCCCTAATACAATTTTATATATAAAAGATTTTGGAGTTGGGATGTCTAAGGAAAAGCTTGAAAATGTTTTTTCGCTTGCCAATAATACATCTACAAACGGTACTATGCATGAAACCGGAACGGGATTAGGGTTATTAATTTGTAAAGAGTTTATTGAAAAAAATAAGGGGAAAATTTGGGTTGAAAGCGAGGTTAATAAAGGGACTACATTTTTTATAAGTTTACCAATTGCCAACCCTTAATCAATTAAATTTTATTGTTAAAATAATGCTCAACCGGTTTTAATAATTGGCTTTTAATAGAAGGTGAATGATTATAAGTATTTGCCGAAGTAATAATTAATCTTTTTTTAGCTCTTGACATTGCTACATATAATAGCTTTTTTCTTTCTTCGCTATCTTTATTATTATGCGGAAATAAATAGATATTAAAATCCGGAATAATAACATTATCAAATTCCAAACCTTTTGCCTTGTGTATTGTGGTAATAATTGTTTTATCATTTTCTGTTATTAAGTCCGATGTTTTACATCTTCTATAAAAATTCATATGTTTTGAAAGCAATTTACTAATTGTATCCGGTTTTGTTTTTGTATCCATATGATTTAATAATTTTATCAATTCGCTTAAATTGGCATCTTCCATTTTACTAAAATTTATAAAATCTTCAATTATATTTCTATAAGTAACCGGCAGGTTATTATATTTTACTTTATTGTAAAAAGGGGCATAATTTAACGTAAATAATTTTAATTTTTTCATATTATCTAAAATAAACATTTCAGCACTATCTAAAATTTCAGATAAAAGTTTTTTTAAAGTAAAAATTACCTTTACTGTTGCTTCTATATCGTCAATTGCATTATGGGTGTTTTCGGCATCAATTTTAAGAAACTCTATTAAATAGCTTAATTTGTAACTATGAAGTTTTGGTAAAATTCGTTTTATTATTTCGATTGTATCAAACCATATTAAAGGAAAATTAAATTCGTTAAATAGATTGTTACGTTTAAGATTATTAATTAATACTGATTTATCAAAATTTAAGTTATGTGCTACTAATGGATCACCCTTAACAAAATTATTAAATAGCATAAGACCTTCGGAAGCCGGAACTGCATTTTTTTTCAAAAAGTTGTTGCTTATATTATTAATTTTAGAACTTTCGGTTAAATCTTTGTTAGTTTCAATATATACATTAAATTTTGAACAAATTTCACCATTAATTACTTCAATTGCAGATATTTGTATTATATCATCATTAAAAGTGTCTAACCCGCTTGTTTCGGTATCAAAAAATATTAATCTGCCTGAGTTTAGCAAGGTTTTAAATTCAGTCAATTCCGAAGTATATTCCAAGTCTTCTTTCATTAAATCAACGGGTAGAATACCATTATTTAATAAGCTATTAATAAATATCCGAGCTTCTTTTAAAGTTTTAAATTTTCCAAAAATCTTTATCAATCGTACCCAACTTATTCGTTCAAAAGGACGATAAATTGAATTAAGAAAAGCAAAAATATCTTTAACAAACCCCCTTCTAAATAAATCGTATTTAGAAACTTTAAATACATTTCCGTATATATATTGCCATATATCGTTAAAACTTTCCACATCATCATTTTTATAAAATAAAAAGGCTGTTTGCTCGTTTTTAATATTGTATTTTATTAACACCTTTTTTAGTTCATAATATTGATCTTCTTGATTTAAATTATTCCAATCAAAAAATTT
Source organism: Melioribacteraceae bacterium (assembly GCA_036743235.1). GTDB lineage: Bacteria > Bacteroidota > Ignavibacteria > Ignavibacteriales > Melioribacteraceae > JAEXOD01. The sequence continues at coordinate 10,671 of DAINPX010000017.1, read as the reverse complement.
TAAATTGGTTGAATTTGAAGTATCTTTGCTAAAATTTTGAATGGGCAATGAATGTTTTTTATCGGTAAAGTACCATTCTAAATATTCATTTAACATATTAATAATTTCCAAATCACTCCTAAAGTTAGAAGTTAATTTGTGTCTTTTATATTCTTTTGTAAAATTTTCTACTAATTCTAAATTGGCACCATTAAAACCGAATATAGATTGATAAATATCACCGAATAAAACCACATTTGCGTTTGTTCGTTGAATATGTTTTACAATATTCCATTGAATTTCGCTCAAGTCCTGAGTCTCATCAACTTGAATAATGCTAAATTTTCCAAACTTATATTCATCTTTATAGTTAACAAGATGTTTTAAGGTTAAAACAAGTATATCGTCATAATCATATAATAACGATTCTTCTTTTAATTTTTCATAAGCTTCAATTTGATTAAGTTCATAAAATGAAAAATTAACGTCAACTTTTCTAAAATATTCGGTCAAACCGTGTAATTTAAGTTTATATCTAAACGCTTTTTTGGAAAAATCGTTAAACCTATAGCTATTAGAATTTATTATATTGCAAGCTTCTTTGTATAACTCCTCTGAATCTTCGTCATCAATAAATGAACTAGCACTTGGAATAATTTGATTTTTTATTAAAAATTGTGTCCCAAATCCATGTAAATTACTAATAAATACTTTAGAATTGGGTACTCTTTGTTTAACTCGTTCCAGCATATTACGAGCTGCTCGATTAGTAAAAGTTAAACATATTATTTCAGACTCAGGGAAACAATCTATTGAAACGGCTTTTAATACACGTTGCGCAATTAGTTCTGTTTTACCGGTTCCGGGAGGCGCTAAAATGAGATGTTTGCCGGTATTTAAACCTAAAATTTTCTTTTGTTCTTCCGATAAATTAAAAATTTCGGGTACCATTCCTTTACCTCACTAATTTTAATGTTAAAACTCCTCAAAAAACGAGGAGTTTAAATAAATAAAATTGTTATAAAATTAACTTCATAAATTTTGAATATTCTTCTTTAGCTGCATCTGTTGCCATAAGCATAAAATCAATTGTTGTTTGTGCATCATATAGTCCTTCTAATACAGGATAATGTAATCGCATCATAATATTATCTTCGTCATCCAAAATAAACTTTACATAAGTGTAATCGTCATTTAATTCGTTTAATAATTCGTAAAAAGCTTCTTTATTTTTTTCTTCCGAAATATTTATGTAATTAAACAAATAAACCGTACCTACAAAATTTGGTTTATCTTGCAAAGCCGCAACTACTCTTATGCGAGGACCGTTCTTAATGCTTTCTTCAAAAGCAAAATAACGTGAACCATCATCTTCTCCTGACCAATTTTCCAATTCAATTTCTTTTTGTGCGAGTAGTTCTTCAAATTTTTGGATACTTTCGCTCATGCTAACTCCGTTTAATAATAAATTAGATTTTTTCAAAATTAAATTAACCCCTTGCAACATATTGAGGAGTAAATTTAGTTCCTCTTTTAATACAAATTTAAAATAATTAAAATATATTATTTTTGCAAGCAAAAACAGTTTTTAGATAATTAAATATTTAATATTTTAAAAATATTAAATTAAAAAATGTTGTTAAATATGGGTAATGAAAATGCGAATATCAAAAAAAGTTATTTCAATACTGTTAGCATGTATAATTATTATATTGTATAAGTTAGATTTGTTTGATAAACAAGAACCTAATATTAATTCACAAAATACAGTTACTATTACTAAAATTGTTGATGGTGATACATTTAATGTTATTTATAATGGTAAAAAAGAGAAAGTTCGCTTAATAGGAATTGATACTCCTGAATCGAAAATAAATAAAAAAGCTATTAAAGATTCAGAAAGAAACAGATCAGATGTTAAAAAAATTGTAAGTTTGGGACTTAAAGCAAAAGAATTTGTAAAAAGTATTGTAAAAGTAGGGGATGAACTAAAAGTAGAATTTGACGTAAGAGAACGTGACCAATACGGTAGGTTGCTTGTTTATTTGTACCTAAAGAACGGTAAAATGTTAAATAATTTTATTATTGAAGAAGGTTATGCAGCTCCTTTAACTTATCCACCTAACGTAAAATATGAAGAATTATTTAGAAATTCTTACAAAATTTCTCGTGCTAATAATAAAGGACTATGGGCTGAATAAATTTGTCTGAAACTTCTTTGATAATTAAGCTTTTATAAAAGTTAATAAATAGTTAAATTAATTTTGGATTTAATACATATATAGGAATTGATATGATAATGTTACGTTCACTGATAATTGTTGTTTTATTTAATATTGTTCATTTTGCACAAGCAGAAAATATTTATATTCGGGTAAATCAAGCAGGGTATTTACCAACCGATATCAAATCTGCAGTCGTATTTTCAAAATCGGATTTTTATATTAAAAATTTTGAATTGGTAGAATATAGTACAAACAAGGTAGTTTTGAATTCTATTGATATTAAAGAATACCAAGATTTTTGGGGATATAAAAAAGGGTATAGATTATACTTTACTGATTATGAAAAAATTGGAAAATACTATATAAAAGTTGGAGATGAAAAATCTGTTCCTTTTGTAATAGGATATGATGTTTATAACGGTTTTGCTGATAGTTTATTGTTTTATATAAGGCAACAAAGATGCGGATATAATCCTTTTTTAAAAGATAGTTGCCATGTACATGACGGCTTTATTATTTATAAAGGAAGTAAAGATAGCACACATATTGACGTTACAGGGGGTTGGCACGATGCAAGCGATTATTTACAATATTTGCCAACAAGTGCAACATCTGTTTTTCATTTATTATTTGCATATTACTTAAATCCAAATTCCTTTGCAGATAAATATGATTATAACGGAAATAAAGTTAAAAATAATATTCCTGATGTTTTGGATGAGGCTAAGTGGGGATTGGATTGGATGTTAAAAATGAACCCAAATGACGGAGAATACTATAATCAAATTGCAGATGATAGAGATCATGCCGGTTACAGATTGCCCACAAAAGATTCAATTAGTTATGGTAAAGGTTTAGAAAGACCCGTTTATTTTATTAACGGAAAAATTCAAGGTTGTTTTAATAATAAAAATAGAACGACAGGTAGTGCAAGTTCGGTTGCAAAGTTTGCAAGTTCTTTTGGATTAGGCTCAGTTTTATATAAGGACATAAATCCCGATTATTCATTACTGTTAAAAGATAAAGCAATAAAAGCTTATGATTTTGCGAAAGCGAACGAGGGATATTTTCAAACTGCCCCTGCTAAATCACCTTATTTTTATGAAGAAGAAAATTGGTGCGATGATATGCAACATGCAGCTGCAACATTGTATATTATAACGGGGAATATCAATTATTACGAAGATGCATTAAAGTTTAGTGCTTTGGAAAAATATCCGCCATGGATGGGTCAAGATACTGCAAGACATTATCAATGGTATCCGTTTGTAAATGTTGCTAATTATTTGATTTCTGTAAATAGCAAAACAATAGAAGATAAAAATAAAATTGAGGGCTATATTACCGAAGGTTTATTAAAAGTAAAAACAAGAGGAGAAAAAAATCCGTTTTTAATTGGCATTCCTTTTATTTGGTGTTCAAATAATTTGGTTTCTGCGGCAATTACTCAATATCGTTTGCTTAACAACTCTGAATATTTAGAAGTAGAAACAGCATTGCGAGATTGGTTGTTTGGTTGCAATCCTTGGGGCAAGTGTATGGTTATCGGCTTACCCAAAGAAGGCAATTATCCTTTAGACCCTCATTCTGCCCTTGCAACAAATTACGGATATAAATTAACCGGCGGACTTGTTGATGGACCTGTTTACGAAAGTATATTTGGAAGACTGAAAGGAATAAAATTATATCATGGTGACGAATATGCACAACTTCAGCCGAATTATGTGGTATATCATGATGATTATGGCGATTATAGCAGTAACGAACCTACCTTAGACGGAACTGCCGGTTTGGCTTATTATTTTTCGTACCTGCAAAAAAAAGGTGAAGAACTTAAGTCCAAAAATAATAAGCTTGAGCTAAATAGAGGAGCTATAATTAGAGGTGATGTGAATAAAAAAAATATATATCTGATATTTTCAGCCCATGAATTTGCCGATGGGGCTAATACAATAATTAATACATTAAAAACTAATGATATTAACGCCTCTTTCTTTTTTACAGGAGATTTTTATAGAAATCCAAAGTTTGAAAAAACAATCAGTAATTTAATTAATGGCGGAAATTATTTGGGAGGACATTCGGATAAACATCTTTTATATGTTGATTGGAAAAATAGAGATTCCTTATTATTAAGTAAGGAAGAACTATTAAAAGATATTGAGGATAATTATTTGGCAATGCAAAAATTTGGCATAAATAAAACCGATAGCAAATTTTATTTACCTCCTTATGAATGGCATAACGAAAATGTTAGTACATATGCCGAAGAAATTGGAATTCAATTAATTAATCTTACCCCCGGAACAATGATTAACCAAGATTGGACAATTCCTACAGGAGGAGGTAAATATTATTCCAGTGATGAATTAATTAATAAACTATATGAGTTTGAAAAAAACGATAAGAACGGTTTAAATGGTGCAATTGTTCTAATGCATTTTGGTACACACTCTGATAGGACAGATAAATTGTATAATAGACTTGATCAAATCATTAAGGAATTAAAGAAAAAAGGATATGAATTTAAAAAAATAGATGCTCTTTAGTATATATAACTAAAAAAGAACTAAAAAGAGTTTATGTCTGTTTATATTAAAAACAGGAGAAAAAAATGTTTAAGTTAACATCAATAATTATATTACTTAGTGTAATTTCAACATTAGCACAAAGCAATAAAGAGGAAAAAATGAATAACATATATAAGTACTCAGTTAAAGATATAAAAGGTAATATAATAAGTTTAAAAGAGTTTAACGGAAAAGTTTTGTTAATTGTTAATGTTGCAAGTAAATGCGGTTATACAAAACAATATAAAGGTTTGCAGGAGCTTTATTCAAAATATAAGAATGATGGATTTGAAGTATTAGGTTTTCCATGTAACGATTTTGGAAATCAAGAACCCGGAACGAATGAACAGATTGCAGAATTTTGCGAAATGAATTTTGGTGTAACTTTTCCGATGTTTGATAAAGTTAAAGTACTGGGAGAAAATAAAAATGATTTATACGCTAAATTAACAGATAATAGTGTAACCGGAAAAGAAGAAATTAAATGGAATTTTGAAAAATTTTTAATTGATAAAAATGGTAATATTGTAAAAAAATATAAAAGCGGTGTTGAACCGCTTTCTAAAGAATTAGTAGAAGATTTGGAAAAACTGCTTAAGAATTAAAACTTTCCATTTCTTTTTTAACCGCAAATTTGGCGGCAATTAAATTATTATGAGAAACGTTTAAATTGCCGCTAATTTTTCTTATAAAATACTCTTCGTAGCTATTTATTACATTATCGGCTAAAATTATACGCCATAAGTTTTCAACAATTTTATATTTATCTTCAGCAGATAAATTGTTATTTATTACTTCGGTAAATTCATATAAACTAACACTTTTTTTTCTAACTTCTTCAGTATGTTTTAATAGCTCTTCAATTTCCGCATCAGAAAGACTGAACTGTTTTCGGATAATATTAAAGATCTGTTCTTTTTCGATGTTAGAAAAATCATCATCTGAATAAGCAATTTCCAAAAAGATGGCACATGTTGCAATTTGTAAATTGTTTTTATCGTTAACAACATCTGATATGTCTTTTGGATTTTTGTCAGTATCCATAAAAAGTCTTTTTAATGCGTTTAACATAATCAACCTCTTTAATATTCAATAACTTGGTATTCAGTTTTCTTTTTTGTATTGGGATATCTTTCGTAAATTTCAACTAAAAATTTAAGCATTTCAGCGGTATGATCATTTACTTGATGTTTATCAAACCGCCAAGTCCAATTTCCGCCTAATTTACCCGGAAAATTCATTCTTGCATCGCTGCCTAAATTTAACACATCTTGCAGAGGTACTATTACAATATTTGCAACAGATTTATAAGCTTCTTTCATAATTTCATAACAAATGTTTTCTCCGTAATAGCCCAAATATTCGCAAGTCCATTTAAATAAATCGGGGTCTTCTTGTTTGGCTTTTTCAAAAAATCCGCGAGTTGTATCGTTATCATGCGAACCGGTATAAACAACACAATTAGGTACAAAATTATGTGGTAAAAATTTCTTTTCTCCTTCTTTTCCGAAAGCAAACTGCATAATTTTCATACCGGGGAAATCAAATTTATCTCGTAATTCAACAACGGATTCGGTTATTAGTCCTAAGTCTTCGGCTAAAATAGGTGCGTTACCAAGTTTTTCTTTAATTGTTTTAAACAATTTTTCGCCGGGGGCTTTCACCCATTTGCCAAACTGAGCTGTAGGTGCATCACCCGGAATTTCAAAAAAAGCATCAAACCCGCGGAAGTGATCTATTCTAACAATATCAACCATTTCAAAAAGTTTAGAAAATCTTTTTTGCCACCATAAAAAGTCATCTTTTTCCATTTCATCCCAACGGTAAAGCGGATTACCCCAAAGTTGTCCGGTAGGGCTAAAATAATCAGGTGGTACACCGGCACAAGTTAATAACTTACCTTTTTCATCAACTGTAAACAATTCTTTATTTGACCATAAATCAGCACTATCGTAAGCAATAAAAATTGGTAAATCGCCAACTATTTTAATATAATTCTTATTAGCGTATTCTTTAACTTTCATCCATTGACGGTCAAAAATAAATTGAATATAATTAAAATAATCTATTTTGTCAGAAAGTTTATCTGTCCATTTTTCTACAGCACCTTCTTGTCTAAATGCAATATCGGGTGTCCAGTCGGTCCATGCAATTCCGCCATGATATTCTTTTACAGACATAAACAAAGAAAAATCTTTTAGCCAAGATGAATTTGTATTAATGAATTTATTAAATTCTTCCGTAAATTCATCACGTTTATTAATAAAATTATTGTAAGATTTTTTTAGTAATTCTGTTTTAATGTTTATTACTTTCCCAAAATCTATATGAGAAGTATCCAAATTTGGATAATTATCAATATCTTCGTTTGTTAATAATCCATCTTCTACAAGCAAATCGGGACTAATTAACAAAGGATTGCCTGCAAAAGCCGAAAAACATTGATAAGGGGAATCGCCGTAACCAGTTGGACCTAACGGAAAAACCTGCCACAAAGATTGTTCTGATTTAACCAAAAAATCGATAAATTTGTATGCTTCTTTTCCCAAATCACCAATACCAAATTTACCGGGCAAAGAAGTTGGGTGTAACAAAATACCTGCACATCTTTCAAAACTCATAAATTCCTCTAAAATGTTTTATGTTATACTGCAAGTTACAAAAAAAATTACATTTTTAATATATTAATAAAAATTAATAAAACTATAAACAAAATGAATTATTATTCACAAAAAAATAAATTTTTTGCTTTACTAAAATTTAATTTGTGTTTTAAAGGTCTTTTGATTTAATTTAGCATAAACAATTTTTCTTTTACATCATCATTTATAATTAGTGAGTAGCCCCGAGGTCTTTTCTCGTGGAGTGTGGGGCATATTATCAAAAAAAATATTGAAAAATAAAGATTGAAAAAAGGTATTATATTATTTGAAAGGGAAATAAAATGAAAATTTCACAACTTTTTACAAAAGTAGGTAAAAAGGCTGATTACAATATTAAATATGAAGAACGTGTTTCTGAGATTAAAAACACGGATCAGAGCGTTGTTTTTAAAATGGATAAGGTAACTGTTCCGAGTTTTTGGTCTCAAGTTGCAACTGATATTTTAGTTAGCAAGTATATGCGTAAAGCCGGTGTACCTGCATTTACAAAAAGAATTAGCGAAGAAGGAATTCCTGAATGGTTGCAAAAAAGCGAACCGGATTATGAAAAACTTGAAAGTATGCCCGCTGATAAAAGATTTGGTTCTGAAAATAGTGCCCAACAAGTTTTTAATAGACTTTCCGGAACCTGGACTTACTGGGGTTGGAAAGCAGGATTTTTTAGCTCGGAAGAAGACGCATTAGTATATTATAACGAAATGTTTTACATGCTTGCTTATCAAATGTGTGCTCCTAATAGCCCTCAATGGTTTAATACAGGGTTAAATTGGGCTTATGGTATAAACGGACCATCACAAGGTCACTATTATGTCGATTTTGAGACTAAAGAATTGGTTCAGTCCATAGATGCTTATACCCATCCTCAACCTCATGCATGTTTTATCCAGTCAATAAGTGATGATTTGGTTAACGAAGGCGGAATAATGGAATTATGGGTTAGAGAAGCTCGGTTGTTCAAATACGGAAGCGGAACCGGAACAAATTTTTCAGATATTCGCGGTATAAACGAACCGTTAAGCGGTGGAGGCAAATCTTCGGGATTAATGAGTTTTTTGAGAATTGGAGATAGATCGGCAGGTGCTATAAAATCCGGAGGTACTACTCGAAGAGCAGCAAAAATGGTTACGTTGGATATTGACCATCCGGATATTGAAGAATATATTAATTGGAAAGTAATTGAAGAGCAAAAAGTTGCTGCAATTGTAACAGGCAGTAAAATTTGTAATTTGCACTGTAATAATATAATGAATGCTTGTTACTCCGAACATCCTGAAAATGATAGATTTAATAAAAATACTAATAAAAAATTAAAACAAGCAATTCACGAAGCTCGTAAATATTTTGTACCCGAGCAATTAATTGAAAAAGTGATACAATTTGCAAAATTGGGCTACAAATCTATTGAATTCCCAATTTACGATACTGATTGGAACGGAGAAGCTTATGCAACGGTATCGGGTCAAAATTCCAATAATTCAATAAGAATAACCCATAAATTTATGAATGCGGTTATTGAAGATAAAAATTGGGCATTGTATTGGCGCACAGAGCTAAAAAAAGCAAAAAAAGAAGGCAGAGAACCCAATCCTTTTAAGGTACTTAAAGCAAAAAAGATATGGGACGAAATTGCAATAGCCGCATGGAATTGTGCAGATCCGGGATTACAGTATCACGATACAATTAACGAATGGCATACATGTTTATCTGATGGAAAAATAAAGGCGTCAAATCCCTGCAGTGAATATATGTTTTTGGATGATACTGCTTGTAACCTGGCATCGTTAAATTTAGTCCGTTTTTATGATGAAGAAAAAAGAAAGTTTCAAATAAAAGAGTTTAGACATGCAACAAAACTATGGACTATTGCATTAGAAATAAGTGTATTGATGGCTCAATATCCAAGTAAAGAAGTGGCATTAAATAGTTACTTATACAGAACATTAGGTCTAGGATATGCAAATTTAGGTTCTTTATTAATGCGGGCAGGTATTCCATACGATAGCCAAGAAGCTTTAGCATTAACTGGTGCCATAACTGCTATTATGCATTTTAATGCTTACATAAGCAGTGCCGAAATGGCAAAAGAGTTGGGTACATTCCCAAAATACGAGCAAAATAAAGACCATATGTTAAAAGTTATCAGAAACCATAGAAGAGCTGCTTTTAACGCTAAAGAGACGGAATATGAAGGTTTGACAATTCCGCCGGTAGGAATAAACGAAAAATACTGTCCAAAGGATTTATTAACAGCCGCAAGGGAAGATGCTGACTTGGCTTTACAATTAGGCGAAAAATACGGATATAGGAATGCTCAGGTAACCGTATTGGCACCAACAGGTACTATCGGACTTGTGATGGATTGTGATACTACCGGTATTGAACCTGATTACGCCTTGGTAAAGTATAAAAAGCTGGCGGGTGGCGGATATTTTAAAATAATTAATCAATCAATTCCGCCTGCATTAAAAACTTTGGGATATAACCCTGAACAAATAGAAGAAATAGAAAAATATGCAGTAGGTAAAGGAACATTAAAAGGATGTCCGCATATTAATCCCGAAACTTTAAAAAATAAAGGATTTACGAAAGAAATACTTGAAAAAATTGAAGGAATTCTTGCCGGTTCATTCGATTTAAATTCAGTATTTAACAAATTTACTTTAGGTGAAGATTTTTGTGTAAAAACACTAAATATTGAAAAAGAGAAATTAAACGATTTTAATTTCTCTATACTCGAAGAACTAGGATTTACGAAAGAAGAAATAGCAGCTGCTAATGATTTTGTATGCGGTACTATGACTGTTGAAGGAGCACCTTATTTAAAAAGCGAGCACTATGCAGTATTTGATTGTGCAAACAAAAACGGTAAAAAAGGAAAACGATTTATACGTCATCAAGCTCATTTATTAGTAATGGCAGCAGCACAACCCTTCTTATCCGGGGCAATATCTAAAACTGTTAACCTTCAAAATTCTGCAACTATTAACGAAGTTGAAGAATGTTATATGTTAGGCTGGAAGCTTGGTTTAAAGGCAACAGCGTTATATAGGGATAGTTCTAAACTTTCACAACCATTAAATGCAATTACGGCTGATGATGCAGAAGAGCTTATAGAGGCAAAAGAAAATAACGATTTAGTTAAAATTGCAGAAAAAATTATACACCGATATATTGCAAAAAGAAGAAGATTACCGGATAGAAGAATTGGTTACACACAAAAAGCTAAAATTAACG
>DAINPX010000016.1:0-18211 GCA_036743235.1 Melioribacteraceae bacterium | reverse complement strand
TAAATGCGATGTTTATTTTTGACTGATAAGCCATCAAATAATAGATTCAATCTATTAAAAATAGTTACGTATAGGTATTTATATTTATCAAATCATTTTCCTTAAATCTAATTCATTATTATAACGTCTAATATTAAAAGTTGTTAACAAATAGTTAAGTGTTCTTTTTAATAATTAATTAAACTATTTGTGGCAAAATTTGTCGTTTAAATATTGTTTTAATGTACTAAAACTTTTATACTTTTAAACTAAAAATTATTTTATTAATTTTGTAAAGGTAAATTAAGAGAGCGATATGCGAAAAATTAAAATAACCCTTGTAATTGTGCCGGCAGTAATATTTTTAGTTACGTTAATATTAATAATGTTTAATGTATTTGAAAAAGATACTACTAATTCATTATCAACAAAAAACATTATTATTTATATAATTAATATATCCTTTTGGATAAGTGCCGCTTATTTGGTTAATAAACTAAGTATGGTATTTTTCTGGTCAAATTTGTTAAAACAGCCGGGTAAAAATGCTTTGGCAAAATTGTTGTATAGAGTTTTTTCAATGTTGGTTTATACATCTGCTCTCGCGTTAATTATGTTTGGGGTGTTAACTTTTATTATACCCGAAACATATTGGTATTTAATTTTATTATTGTTTTTTGTAGGGGGCGTATTATTTTATAATAAAATAACAGATTTGTTTGGTACAAATAGGTTAAATTTTGAAGGCTCGTATAATTTAGGCGATTGGATTGAATTGGTTAATTCTAAAAACGGTATAAAAGTAACCGGAAAAGTATTGGATTTTACGCGTAAAGAAATAATTTTACAAACACCCGATAACGGAGTTGCTTTTATACCAAACGATTTGAAAAATGATTCCATAGTTGTTAATTACGATTCTCTGGATGAAAAAAATGAATTTAAAATATGTATTGCGGTGCACCCTTTAATTCCTATTGAGCAAGTAAAACGAATTTTATTGGCTTGCGAAAAACTCTATTTTTTAAATAATCCGATTGATAAATACAAAAATGCTGTTGTATCGGTAAACAATATAAGCGAAAAAGGAATAGAATACAATCTTACTTTTTATATAAAACCTTTTAAAGATGCCGTTCCTTCAACCGTTAAAGATGTAATATATACAAATATAATATCTCAATTTTGTGCTGCGGGTATATCATTAAATAACGGTGTGTTTCAGTATAATTCCGAAGATACAGGGAATATAATTAGTAAAATTGCACGGGGTTTAAAGAATGTTGTTTTATTTAACTCGCTAAACGAAAACGAATTATTATTGTTGGCAAAGGCAACGGAAGTAAAAAAATATAAAGAGGGAGATATTTTAATTAAACAAGGCGAACCCGGGTCATCAATGTTTGTATTGCCCGAAGGTTTATTAAGTGCAAATGTTATGGAACAAGAAAAAGAAATTAGAGTAGGTTTAATTACTCCGGGAAGTTTCTTTGGTGAAATGTCTCTTTTAACCGGTGAAAAAAGAGCCGCTACAATTAAAGCTGCAAGTGAATCGATTGCTTATGAAATAGGTAAAGAAGGTATTGAAAAAATTATTAAAGCAAGACCTGAAATATTAAATGAAATTGCCGAAGTTATTACCGAAAGACAGAGGGCAAATTTATTGAAATTAGAAGAACTGCATAACAAAAAAGATAACTTATCAACTTACATGTTAAACAAAATTAAAGACTTTTTAAGGTTACATTAATTAAAAAATATGGAAAAATATTATATTAAATTTACCGAAAAGCCAATAGATTGTTTCAATCCCAACAATAATAAAATATGGGAAGAAACGGAAGTTATAAGTTTATGTAATTATATGGGGGATAGACCGGGCTATTTTCCAAATGTTTTTGTTAAACTTAGATACGATAAGAATAATATTTATGTTTTATTTATGGTTAAAGAAAAAAACGTTATTGCAGTTTCAAAAAACCATTTCGATCCGGTGTTTGAAGATAGTTGCGTGGAATTTTTCTTCTCACCCGATATCTATGATCCCGAAGCTTACTTTAATTTGGAAGTAAATTGTAGCGGTAAAGTATTATTTGGTTACAGAAAAAATAAATCACAAAAATCTATTAGAATTAGTATTGAAGATATAAATAGTTTAGAAGTAAATAGTACATTTAAAAATAAAACTATTAACGAAGAAATAAAAGAAGAAATTGATTGGTTTGTTAGTTATAAAATCCCCTTTAGTTTAATTGAAAAATATTCAAACAAACCAATGGGCAATTTGAAAAATAATTGGCGGGTAAATTTTTATAAGTGTGCAGATAAAAGTTCTAATCCGCATTGGTTAACTTGGAATAAAGTTATAAACCCGGTGCCAAATTTTCATTTACCCGAGCACTTTGGGGAATTGGTTTTTTAATACACTCTATCCGCTTTTGTCATTTCTTATTCAATTGATTTAACCCCATTTATTTTGTATTTTAAACGTTTGAATTTTTTAAATTTGCCGACTTATGAAAAGATACATATTATTTGTTGTTTGTTTATTGATAGTTTTTTATAGCAATAGTTCACTCGCCCAGCTTAAAGTAAAAGAAGCCGAACGCGATTATTTATCTGCTGCCGATTCAATTTATCTTAACTTAAACAGACCCAACAAAATTATTGATATAAGTGATAATTGGTCAATTTATATTGATAAAAGCAGTGAAAAAGTAGGCGGAATTAAAATACCTGCTGTTTTTGAAGGCGAAGATGTTTTGCATTTTGAAAGAAGTTTTAGACTTACAAAAGAGCAAATTGAAAACAATAATATTCGTTTATGTTTTAATGGAATTAACCACACTGCGGAAATCTTTGTTAATAACGTTTTGGTTAACAAAACCATTGGAGGCGAGTACCCCTTTTATATCGATTTGGCAAAAGATTTGTTAAAGTATTCTTCTTCCAATAAAATAATAGTTAAAGTTTCCAATACGCTTGATGCCGAAAATACTATTCCTGTAAAAAGCAGATTTTTATTCCCAAAACAACTTGGCGGCATTTCACGGCGAGTATTTATTAAGCTTACATCTTTGGTTAATATTGCAGACGTTCATACAAGTTACACCATTTCAAACGATTTAAACAGAGCGAAGATACATTTTGTAATAAATGTAGATAAAAAAAGAACAAAGGATAGAAATAGAGATTTTAAGGCAATATATCCAAATCCTTTTAGCTTCGATATTTCGGTTATTAACAGTAAAGATAGAACAACTATTGCAAATTATAAGGGTACGGTTAATATAGGTAATTCCGATATTACTGCTTCGGATGTTTATTTGGATGTAGTAAATCCTAAGCTTTGGGGCTTTAATAACCCTGATAATTATATATATGATATTAAACTATATTATGGTGATATTTTATTGGATAGAACAAAAAATTTAATATCATTTTATTCGTTAAAGTTTGAGAAAGACAAAATTAAATTAAATAATAACGAACAGGTTTTGAGAGGTACTACTTATTATACTAATACCTTTAATAAGGCTAATTTAATAAGTTTATACGGTATAGAAAGAGATTTAAAGATAATTAAAGATATGGGGTTTAATGTAGTAAGATTTGCAAGAGCTATTCCTCATCCGTACGCTTTATATTTGTGCGAAAAATTAGGTTTACTCGCTTTCATCGAAATTCCTATTAACTCAATACCAAATGACCTTTTACTTGAACCGAACTTTAGATCTTTTACTGAAGAAAATTTAAATTTATATATTAATAATTTTGCTAAATATTCAGCGGTTGCCGCAATAGGACTTGGAAGTTCGTTTTTGCCCAACAATGAAATTACTGCAAACTTTATTACAAAGCTTGCCTCGGTGGTTAAATCTAAATCGGGTAAATACAGTTATGCTTCGTTTATAGGGTTTCCTACCGAAAAAATTAACGGGCTGGATTTATATGGTATCGAATTGTATTCAAAAAATATTAGTGAAAGATTTGATGATTATACAACATCTGCAGCTGCTTTAGGTTCTAAAAAAGTTTTTATTAGCGAAGTTACTTATCCTACATTTATTGGAAGTAGTAACGGATACTTAAACCCGTTTTCTCTTGAAGCTCAAGCAAATTTTTTTCAAGAATTATTAGATTTTGCAAAAGAAAATAATATAGATAATTTGTTTATTAATTCGGCTTTCGATTATACCGGTGCTTTATCGGGTTTTTACGCAGGGTATGATAATAATAATATATATAGAGTAGGTATTGTTGGAATAGACCGGAATATAAATAGACTAAGCTATAAAGTTGTAAAATCTAAATTATTTGACGCCGAAAAAGTTACCATACCTATCGGTAAAAAATTGGATGATACGCCTTTCTTTTTTATTATTAGCAGTATTATAATTTCTGTAATTATGGCATTGTTTATTAATGCAAGAAGAAAATTTAGAGAAGATGCAACCCGTGCATTGGTAAGACCATATAACTTTTTTGCTGATATTAGAGACCATAGATTACTTTCGGGATGGCATGCAAATATTTTATTAATAATACTTTCTGCAACTCATTCGTTATTGTTAACTAACCTGCTTTATTCATTACGCGGAAATATTTTATTAGAAAAGGTTATTAACGGGTTAGGAATTTATTGGGTTTCTTCAACAATTTCGTATTTAGCTTGGAATCCTATTCCCGGTTTTCTATACTTGTTCTTTTTCTCTGCATTTATCTTTTTATCATTTACTGTAATAATTAAGTGGTGTGCATTTTTTGCAAAGATACGCGTGTTTTTAACGAACGTTTATTATGTTGTAATTTGGTCGTTTTTGCCTTTAGTTTTGTTGCTTCCTTTTGAATTGGTATTATATAAAATAATTAGTATGAATGTAGCAAATATGTTTGTTTATATATTATTGGCAACATTTGCATTTTGGCTAATTCAACGATTGATAAAAGGAATTTATGTAATTTTTGATGCAAAGCCTTTTAATGTTTATTTATGGAGTATATTGGTAATTGTCGTTATTGTAGGTTCTTTACTTACTTATTTGCAGTTTAGTAATGCGGCAATAGATTATATTAATAATTCTATAAGCCAGTTTGCTTTGTTATAATTTTAGGGAAAAAATTTGTATCTATCCAAATTAGAAATATTCGGTTTTAAATCGTTTGCTAATAAAACAGTCGTAAATTTTACAAAAGGGATTACCGGAATTGTAGGTCCCAACGGTTGCGGAAAAACCAATATTGTTGATGCCATTAGATGGGCATTGGGTGAACAAAAAAGCAGTACCTTACGTAGCGATAAAATGGAAAATGTTATTTTTAACGGTACGCGTAATAAAAAACCGATGGGCATGTCGGAAGTATCTTTAACTTTAGTTAACGATAATAATGCCTTGCCAACCGAATACAACGAAGTTACAATTACAAGAAGAATATTTAGATCCGGTGAAAGCGAATATTTACTTAATAAAAATATTTGCAGACTAAAAGATATTACCAATCTTTTTATGGATACGGGAATGGGGACAAATGCTTATTCCGTTATCGAATTAAAAATGATTGAAACAATACTTAGCAACAGAACAGACGAACGCCGTAAAATGTTTGAAGAGGCTGCAGGGGTTAATAAATATAAATTACGAAGGCGTTTAGCTCTAAAAAAACTTGAAGAAGTTAAAGCAGACTTAACACGAGTTAACGATATTGTTGCCGAAGTGGATAAAAATGTTAAATCGTTAGAAAGGCAAGCCAAAAAAGCCGACCAATATAATCAAATACAATCTGTTTTAAGAGAAAAAGAAATTGATTTAGCAGAAAGAGAGTTTTCGGTATTTGTAAAACAAATGACCGAATTGGTTGATAAAAGAAACGAATTATTGACCGAAAAAGAATTGATTGATTCCGAAGTTCAAACAATAGAGATGGATTTGGTTAAGTTTAGGGATATGATTTTAGAGATTGAGCGAAAGTTACGTAATGTTCAACAAAAAATTGCATCCGAAACCGAAAAGATGCATGCGGTACAAAATACCTTGTCAATTGCAAGTGAGCGTATTAAATCGCAAGAAAGGAACTCGGAAAAATATGCAGAAGAAATTTCGGAATACGAAGTGCAATTGGAAAATACTCAATTTGCAATTGATGATAATACTTTATTACTTGCAAATTTAGAAAAAAGTATTTTAATAAAAGAAAAAGAAATTGAAGAGTTTAAAGTTATTGTTGCATCTAAAAAAGTTGTACTGGACAATAATAAAATAAACACAAAAGACGAATCGGCAAAGCTATTAACAATTGAAAAAACTATAAGTTCAAACGAAAATAAATTATCAAATCTAAAAAATCAATTAAATAAAGTAAATAATCAGATTGATAAATTGAACCAAAGTATTAATTTAATTACTACCAATATGGCTAAAACTGTTAGTTATATTGAAGAGCTTGAGCAATCAAAAATTAAAACTTTAGACCGTTTACATCAATCTGAAATGTTTTATACCGAACAAACAAAATTAAAAGACGAATTAGAAAAGAAACTGAACGAACAAAAAACATTTGAAGTAGATTTACGCAGCAGTTTAAATGCTTTAAATGATAAAATTGAATTTATTAATGCGTTAATAACTAATTTGGAAGGGGTCTCTAAAGGGGTTAAAGTTTTAATTGAAACCAAAACATGGACTGAAAAAGATATTACACTATTTGCCGATGTTGGTAGTACTAATGAAGAATATCGTCCGGCACTAGAAGCGTCTTTAAAGTTTGTACTAAATAATTTGCTTGTAGAAAACTTAGAAGAATTAAATAATGCAGTTAACTTTTTAAGTTCCAATAACTTGGGAAAAGCTTCTTTTTACTTACTTAACAGACCTATTACCAAAAAGAAAACCGTTTTTGATACTATTGACGAATATAGAATAAAAAGAAGAATTAAGAAAATTGAAACCGAAGACGGATTTATTGGCTGGACTTATAATTATATTCAAACCGATGATAAATGGAAGCCGTATTTTAATAAAGTGTTAAATAATACTGCTTTAGTAAATTCTATTAAAATAGCAGTAGAATTAAATCAAAAATATCCTACTTTTAACTTTGCTACACCTCAAGGTGATATAATTTTTACTAACGGTATTATTGAAGCAGGCGGAGATGCTAATACGGATGATTCGTTATTCGGAAGGAAATTATTGTTAGAAAATTTGCGAAACGAATTTCCGGTAATAAACGATAAAATTGAACAGGTAAAATTAAAAATTGCAGAAACGGAATCGGAAATTTCAGCTATTGATTTGAAAGCAATTAGCGAACAAGGTAAAATGTTGGAAAACGATATTAACACTTTGGATAAACAAATAGCAAAATTTGAATTTGAAAAAAATAAAAACGAAGAAGAAATAGAAAAAGCTCATAAACAAATTAATGAAGCCGTAAAGGAAGCTAATTTTATTGAGCAACAAATTGAAGATGAAGAAAAAATATTAACTGAATTACGTGAAAGTAAAAACTTAATAAAAGAATTAATTACCGCAAAAGAACAGGAAACGAAAGCATTAGAAGAAGACTACTCTAAAACAACGACCGAATTTAATCAACAAATGATAGAGTTGGAACGGAACAAGGGGAAAATTAATAATTTAAGAAATGATATTAAAAGAGGACAAGATAACGAAAGGAGTATTTCCTCTGCAATAGAGAGGCGTAAAAAAGATATTGAAAACGCAAAGGAAGAAATAATTAGCAATAAATATGTAATTGAAGAAAAAGAGGCAGATTTAGAGCAAATTAGTTATGATAGGCAGCTTCTTGTAAATGAAGAAAAGAAGATTGAAACCGAATTATCTTCAATAAAACAAGAATCTTCAAAATTTGAACAACAGTTATCTAAGTTACGAAGCAGAAGACAAATTTGTGGAGATGGAATTCACGGTATTGATGTTAAAATGAACGAAATTAATATTCGGTTGGAAAATTTAACAAATCATATAAAAGAAGAATATAATCAAGAATTAACTGTA
This sequence comes from Melioribacteraceae bacterium, assembly GCA_036743235.1. Lineage (GTDB taxonomy): Bacteria > Bacteroidota > Ignavibacteria > Ignavibacteriales > Melioribacteraceae > JAEXOD01. Next base: position 10,214 of record DAINPX010000016.1, on the reverse strand, counting down.
AAAGAATTTGAAGATAGCGATACATTTAATATTAAAGAAACAAGTTTGGAAGTACAACAACTTAAAAACAGATTAAAAAGTATTGGACCCGTAAACCTACTTGCTTATAGCGAGTATGAGGAAGAAAGAGATAGATTAGAGTTTTTAAATAAACAGCGAAACGACTTAATAGATTCGGAAAAAGATTTAATTAAAACAATTGAAGAAATTAACGAAACTGCTCAAAACTTATTTTCAGAAGTTTTTGAGCAAATTAGAGAAAACTTTAAGAAAATTTTCCAAACACTGTTTAATCCCGGAGATGAAGCCGATTTAACATTGGAAGAAGGGGTTGATCCGCTGGAAGGTAAAATTGAAATTATGGCAAAACCCAAAGGCAAAAGACCTACCACGATAGAACTTTTATCCGGAGGAGAAAAGACCTTAACCGCTACAGCATTATTGTTTGCAATTTATCTGGTTAAACCAAGCCCGTTTTGTATTTTAGATGAAGTTGACGCACCTTTAGACGATGCAAATGTAGATAGATTTACAAAACTTATTAAAGAATTTAGCAATAATACCCAATTTATTCTTGTAACACATAATAAACGCTCGATGGAAGCTGCCGAAAATATGTATGGAGTTACTATGCAAGAAGAAGGTATTTCGAAATTGGTTGGTGTTCAATTTAACGAAGAAATAAATGTTGCATCTTGATCAAGTAAATTCCGATACCAAGTTTAATGTTTTTGTCGATTTTGACGGAACAATTACTACACAAGATGTAGGCGAGGCAATGTTTTTAAAATTCGGCGAGCTTGAACTTGTTAATAATATTATTGAACGTTGGCTAAAAAGAGAGATAAGTTCGTTTGAAAGCTGGGAGCAAATGTGCAAATCGGTAAACGGCTTTAGTTTAAAAATATTCCATGAATTTTTAGACACGATAAAAATTGATTTGACGTTTAAAAATTTTGTTGAACATTGTGAAAAGAACAATATTGATATATACGTTGTTAGTGACGGTTTTGATATTTACATTAAACATATTTTAGAAAGAGAAGGGCTAACAAAATTAAAAGTTTTTTGCAATAAGATGAATATTGTAGGTGATAAAATAATTCCGGTTTTTCCGTACCCTGACGAGGAATGTAAAATATGTGCAAATTGCAAAAGGAATCATATAATAGATAATTCAGGTGATTTAGAATACAACGTTTACATTGGGGATGGGCTTTCGGATACATGCCCTGCACAATTTTGTGATTTAATTTTTGCAAAAAAATCGTTATTAAAGTTTTGCGAAAAAAACAGAATTACTTTTTCACCGTTTACTAACTTTAACGATGTTATTGATAAACTTGCTTTGCTAAAAAATAAAAAAAGATTAAAAAAACGATTTCAGGCTTCGTTAAAAAGAAACGAAGTATATATTCAAGGATAATTATATGAGTAAATTTTCATCAGATATTTTTAAATATCGTAGTTATACGCCAATACCGTTTTTATTATTAATGGTAATATTTCAGCAGCCAACTATACAAACTTTGTTAATTGGTTTTATAATGGTATTGCTGGGCGAGTTTTTTAGATTGTGGGGTGTATCTTATGCAGGTAGCGAGACGAGAACAACCGGCGCGGTTGGGGGAACTTATTTAGTGGTAAGCGGACCTTATGCGTTTGTTCGCAACCCGTTATATTTAGGTAATATATTGCTCTATTGTGGTGTTGGAGTAATGTCTAATGCATTGTTCCCTTATTTGTTAATTGTAGCCTTTTTGTTTTTTTACTTACAATATAGAATTATTATTAACGAAGAAGAAGGTTATTTAATTAAGGCTTTTGGTGAAAGTTACCAAAAATTTAGAAGTAATGTACCTAGATTAATTCCTTCTATAAAAAAATATGCCGATGCAAGTTTGCCCCAGCCTTCATTTAATTTAAAAGCGGGATTAAGAAGTGAAAGAAGAACTTTGCAAGCCATTTCTGTTGTTCTTTTAATTATAATTATTTCATTTATTATAAAAAATTATATTGGTTAACAAAATATTAATTATTGCCGGCGAAGCCTCGGGTGATTTGCATGCCTCGGCTTTAATGCAAGAGTATTTAAATTTAGATAGTACTGCCAGATTTTACGGAATAGGCGGCGATAATATGATAAAAGCAGGTTTAATGCATAGTTATCATATTAATGATATGGCATTTTTAGGCTTTGTTGAAATTATTAAACATCTTCCGTTTATACGCAAAGTACGTAAATTATTAATTGAGCTTGTAAAAAAAGAGGGAATTAAAAACGTTATTTTAGTCGATTATCCAGGCTTTAATTTAAATTTTGCAAAAGCAGTAAAAAAATTAGATGTAAATATTATATATTATATTTCTCCACAAATATGGGCTTGGGGTGGTAAGCGGATAGAAAAAATTAAATCATTAGTAAATTTAATGCTGGTATTATTCCCCTTTGAAGAAGATTTTTATTTGCGAAATAATGTTAATGCGGTATTTATAGGTCATCCGCTATTAGATAGAATTAACAACTACAATTTTATTGATAAAGAAACATTTTATAAAAATTTTAATTTGGATATCAATAAAAATATTTTGCTTGTATTACCGGGGAGCAGACACCAGGAAATTGAAAAAATATTACCCGAGACTTTAAAAGCCGCCAAATTAATTTGTAAAAAACATAATATGCAAACAGTTGTTGCTTGTTCGTCAAATATAAACGAAAATGTGTTTTCGGACTTTAACTTGGAAGATGCAAAATTAATTAAGGGGTTTACTTACGAGTTATTTAAATATTCTTCATTCGGCATAATTAAATCCGGAACTTCAACATTAGAAGCAGCATTATTTGAACTTCCTTTTATTGTTGTTTATAAAACCAATATTATTACATATTATCTTGGTAAAGCTTTAATTAAAATTGATAGTATTGCTTTGGCAAATATTGTTGCCGGTAAAAAAATTGTTAAGGAGTTAATTCAAAACGATGTTAACGTTAATAATTTAACTGAGGCTGTATCAAAGTACCTTGATGATATTAAATTGCAAGAAGAAATTAAAAAGGAATTAAAAGTATTAAGAAATAAATTAGGTAGTACAGGAGCGTCAAAAAAAGCGGCTCAATTAATATTTAATACAATTAATGGAAATTAAAAATATAAAAAAAATAATATTACGCTTATTAGGAAATTTATTACTCTATTCCGTTGTTAATATAGTTTGTAAAACTTGCAGAATTAGACAAAACATTCCTCATAACACAAAGCAGTTGTTAAATAGCGATGCTAATTATGTTATTGCATTTTGGCACGGAACCATGCTTGCCAACTGGTATGTTAACAAAAATAAAAATATTGTTGCATTGGTAAGCCCAAGTAAAGATGGGGAATTGTTGAGTAACATATTGAATAAGTGGGGATATAAATTACAAAGGGGAAGCAGCAATAAAAGCGGAAAAGAATCGTTGGATATTTTAATTGAATTGGCAAAACAAAATAATACCATAGCATTAACGCCAGATGGTCCGAAAGGTCCCGAAAAAGAATTTAAGGCAGGTGCCGTAATTATTGCAAAAAAAAGCAATTTACCCCTTATATTAGTAGGTGTAAAAAATAAAAATTTGTACCGCTTTAAAAAGAGTTGGGATAAGTTCGAATTTCCGAAACCTTTTTCCGAAATTGTGTTAAACTATTCGGAACCGATTATGGTAAATAGTGATATAAGCTATAATGAAACTTCGGAAGTTATTATTGAGTGTGGTAAAAAACTGAACTACTTACAATCTTTGGAATATTGAAACGAAATGAACTTTACGCAGTTACTTTTTTATCCAATGTCTTTAATTTATTCATTTATTATTAAAACGAGGAATTATTTTTTTAATAAAGGGATATTTAAAGTTGGAAGAGTAAAGAGTAAAGTAATAAGTGTGGGGAATATTAGTGTAGGCGGAACGGGGAAAACCCCCACTGTTATTTACATAACAAAGTTGCTTCAACAGAAAGGTTTAAGTACTGCAGTGCTAAGCCGGGGGTATAGAAGAAAAACTAACGGATATCGTTTTGTAAGTGACGGTAAAAAAATATTTGAAAGTGTTGAAAATTCGGGAGACGAAATTATATTGGTTGCTGAGGAATGTAATACTATTGCAGCAGTTTGTGAAAATAGATTTGTGGGAGCAAAAAAAATTATTGAACAAGCTAATCCCGATGTAATAATTTTAGATGATGCCTATCAACATAGATGGATACACAGAGATTTAAATATTTTACTTTTCGATCAACGTTTTTTAGGAGATAACAAAACATATCAACAAAAGATGCTGCCAATCGGATTATTGCGCGAGCCTTTTTCCGAATCGAAAAGAGCAGATATGATTGTAATAAACAGAAAATTTTCGGAAGCAAAACAGATTAATAATAGTATAACAAAATATTTTGGAGATATCCCCGTCTTTTACGTTGGGTATAAAGCTAATCATTTTATTGATATAAAAAATCATTCAAAATATGAGATTAAAGAATTTATCGGTCAAATTAGTTTAGTTATATGTGGTATTGCAAAACCGCATTCGTTTATTGCCGCATTGGAATCTATTGGTATAGATGTTAGTAATAAAATAATATTTGTTGACCACAAAGATTATGATTTGAAAGAAATTAGTATGATTAGGAAGAAGTTTTATGAAACAAATTCTTACTCGGTTATAACAACTCAAAAAGATGCAGTAAAATTAAAACATTTTAGTCGCGAACTTGATGATATAGATATTTACTATTTGCACATAGATTTAGTGCCGGACGATAAAGAAAAATTTGATAACAAAATTTTAGATATAATAAAAAACATTCATTAATTAAACAGTCGGAGGAAAAACTTATGGCAGCAAAAACGCCAAAGTATGTTTATTTTTTCGGTGGTAAAAAAGCCGATGGAAAAGCAGATATGAAAAACCTTTTAGGCGGAAAAGGTGCAAACCTTGCCGAAATGGTTAATATCGGTTTACCGGTACCTGCAGGTTTTACCATTACAACAGAAGTTTGTACATATTATTATGCAAACAAGAAAAAATATCCTAAAGAATTAGAAGCACAAGTATTAGCTTCTTTAGCTAAAGTAGAAAAAGAAATGGGAGCTAAATTTGGTGATCCTAAAAATCCGTTATTGGTATCTGTACGTAGCGGTGCTCGTGCATCTATGCCGGGTATGATGGATACAATTTTAAACTTGGGCTTAAATGACAAAACCGTTCAAGGTTTAATTGAAAAAACACAAAATCCTAGATTTGCTTACGATTCATATCGCCGTTTTGTAGCTATGTATGGTGATGTAGTTTTAGGTTTAAAACCACAATCTAAACATGATGAAGATCCTTTTGAAGAACTTTTAGACTTAAAGAAAAAAGCTCGCGGAATTGAAAGAGATACAGATTTAACGGCAGATGATTTAAAAGAATTGGTTGCCGAATTTAAAGCCGTTATCAAAGAAAGATTAGGCGTTACTTTCCCCGAAGATCCTAAAAAACAATTGTGGGGTGCCGTTGGTGCCGTTTTTGGAAGTTGGATGAACGAAAGAGCTATTGTTTATAGAAAATTAAACGATATTCCTGCAGAATGGGGAACAGCGGTAAATATTCAATCAATGGTATTTGGTAACATGGGTGAAGATAGCGGAACCGGTGTTGCTTTTACACGTGATGCTGCTAGCGGTGAAAATTATTTTTATGGCGAGTATTTATTTAATGCACAAGGTGAAGATGTTGTTGCCGGTACACGTACTCCGTTAAAAATTGAAACATTACAAAGAGAAAACGCTAAACTTTACAAAGAACTTATTAACGTTCGTAACATTTTAGAAAAACACTACAAAGATATGATGGATATCGAATTTACAATTCAACAAGGTAAATTATGGATGTTACAATGTCGTGTTGGAAAACGTACCGGTTTTGCAGCCGTAAAAATTGCTGTTGATATGGTTCGTGAAAAATTAATTAGCAAAGATGAAGCTTTAATGCGTATCGATCCCGATCAATTAAACCAATTATTACGCCCAATTTTCGATCCGAAAGAAAAAGATGCGGCAGTTAAGTCCGGTCGCTTATTAACCAAAGGATTGAATGCTGGACCGGGTGCGGCAAGCGGTAAAGTTGCTTTTAGTGCACAAGATGCCGAAGAAATGGCAGCAAAAGGCGAAAAAGTAATTTTAGTTCGTATAGAAACATCACCTGAAGATATTAAAGGTATGGACGCCTCGGAAGGTATTTTAACGGCACGCGGCGGTATGACAAGTCATGCAGCTTTAGTTGCCCGTCAAATGGGTAAAGTATGCGTTGCCGGTTGTGGTAAATTAGTTATTGATTATAAAAAAGGCGAAATGCGCGTAGAAGGAAATGACAAATTCTTAATTAAAGAAGGTGATTATATTTCTATAGACGGTTCGACCGGTGAAGTAATTGAAGGTAAATTATTAACAAAACCTTCTGAAGTTATTCAAGTTCTTATAACAAAAGAAATGAAACCTCAACAATCAAAAGTATATCAAACATACAAAGATTTAATGAGCTGGGCTGATGAAGTAAGAAGATTAAGAGTAAGAACAAATGCAGATCAACCTGATCAATCTGCTGCAGCCATTGCTTTTGGAGCCGAAGGTATCGGTTTATGCCGTACAGAACATATGTTCTTTGGCGGTGATAGAATACTTTATGTACGCGAAATGATTTTAAGCGATTCCGAAGAAGGAAGAAAAAATGCTTTAGCAAAATTATTACCTTATCAAAGAGAAGACTTTGCAGGTATATTTAAAGTTATGGCAGGTAAACCGGTTACTATTCGTACATTAGATCCTCCGTTACATGAATTTTTACCTCACGAAACAAAAGAACAAGAGGAAGTAGCTAAAATATTAGGTACAACAGTAGCAAAAGTTAAAGATAAAATTGAAGGAATGAAAGAATTTAACCCAATGTTAGGTTTCCGTGGATGCCGTTTGGGTATTAGCTATCCGGAAATTACCGAGATGCAAGCACGTGCTATTTTTGAAGCAGCTTGTGACGTAGCTAAGAAAAAAATTAAAGTATTCCCCGAAATAATGATTCCTTTAGTAGGACATGTTGCTGAATTAAAGCTACAAGAAAAAATTGTTCGTCGTGTAGCCGAAGAAGTATTTAAAGAAAAGAAAATTAAAGTACCTTACTTAGTAGGTACAATGATTGAATTACCGCGTGCATGCGTAACTGCAGATGAAATTGCAACCGTTGCCGAGTTCTTTAGCTTCGGAACTAACGATTTAACGCAAACAACGTTCGGATTATCACGTGATGATAGCGGTAAGTTTTTACCTTTATATGTAGAACAAGATATTTTACCACGCGATCCGTTTGAAAGTATAGATGTTAATGGCGTTGGTAAATTATTGGAAATGGGAACACAAAAAGGTCGTTCTGTTAAAGCAGATTTAAAAGTTGGTATTTGCGGAGAACACGGCGGAGAACCATCTTCGGTTGAATTTTGCCATAGAACCGGTTTGAACTATGTTAGCTGTTCACCATACCGAGTACCTATTGCACGCTTGGCGGCTGCCCGTGCTGCATTAAAAGATGCTAAAAATGCACCGGCTAAAAAAGTAGCGGTAAAAACTGCCCCTGCTAAAAAAGAAGTTGCTAAAAAAGCACCTGCTAAAAAAGTTGTTGCAAAGAAAAAAAACTAAATAAAACCAATAGAAATAAATAATGGTTTATTAACGCAGGGGATTTAATCCCCTGCAATTAAAATTAATTAGGTTAAATATTTACATTAAAAATGAACTTAACCCTTTACGAAAAAGTTTTTACTGTAATTAGAGTAACTGACGTTATTGTAATACGGAGAACAAATGAAATTATCAAACTTTAATTATAATTTGCCAAAAAACGCAATTGCAAAAGAACCTCACATACCACGTGATGAAGCCAAATTGCTTGTTATTGACAGAAGCACCGGAACTTTACAACATTTAGTTTTTAAAGATGTGATTAATTATATGAATCCGGGGGATGTTTTAGTAGTTAACAATACTAAGGTTATGCAAGCACGTCTTTTTGGAAGTAAAGAAAGAACAAATGCCAAAATTGAGGTGTTTGTGTTACGCGAATTAAATAAAGACGAAAATATTTGGGATGTTATTGTTGACCCTGCAAGAAAAGTTAGAATAGGTAACAGAATTTATTTTACCGATGAACTTTGGTGCGAAGTAATTGATAATACAACTTCCCGAGGTCGTACGGTACGATTCAATCAAAGTGCCGAAAAAATATATGCGGCTATTGAGCAAATAGGTACAACTCCACTTCCTCCTTATATTAAACGAGATGCTGTGCCAGAAGATAAAGTTAACTACCAAACGGTTTATGCAAAACAAGACGGATCGGTTGCAGCACCTACTGCCGGTTTGCATTTTACTACCGAGTTGATGGACGAAATTAAGAAAAAAGGAATAAATATTGCTACTGTTATGTTGCATATTGGCCTTGGTACTTTTAGACCAGTTGAAGTAGAAGATTTAACAAAACACAAAATGGATAGCGAATATTTTGAAATCAATCAGGAATCTGTTGATATTATTAATAATGCAATTCAAAATAAAAAGAACGTATTTGTTGTGGGGACAAGCTCGACACGTGCTTTAGAAAGTAGTGTTACTGCAGAAGGTTTTGTTAAACCGCATAGAGGTTGGACGGATAAATTTATATATCCCCCTTATGATTTTAGAATTACCAAAAAACTTATTACCAACTTCCATCAACCGGAATCTACTTTAATTATGCTTACTTCAGCATTTGCAGGTTACGATTTGATTATGAAAGCATATAAAAAAGCCTTAAAAGAAGGTTATAAATTTTTAAGTTACGGCGATGCAATGTTAATTTTATAATATGAAAACAATTGCAATTATTCCGTCAGGCGGTTCGGGTAAACGTACAGGTATAGATACGCCAAAGCAGTATATAAAAATTAAAGATAAAGAAGTAATTGCTTATACTTTAGACGTATTACAGAACTGCCCCAAAATTGATGAAATTTATATTGCAGCACAACCCGAATATTTTGATAGTTTATTTGAAATTAAAAAAAAGTATAATTTTAATAAAGTAACTAATATTGTTAAGGGCGGAAAAGAAAGACAAGATAGCGTTTATAATGCTTTATTATCTATTCCGCCCGTTAATTCCGATATTCTTGTTGCCGTGCACGATGCAGCACGTCCTCTTTTACCTCAAAACATATTAATTAACGCCATTAATGATGCCGAAAATCTTGGCAATGCGGTTGTTGCCATAAAAGCAAAAGATACGTTAATTAAACTTTCCGAAAATTCTTTCGATTATCTAAATAGAAATGAAGTTTATTATGTTCAAACACCGCAAATATTTTTATATAAGCATTTAATTAAAGCATTTAAAAATGCATATAACGAAAATTTTTACGGTACGGATGAATCTATGTTGATTAAAAGATTAGGGATAAAAATTAATATTACTTTAGGTAGTACCGCTAATTTTAAATTAACAGATTATGATGATATCCTTTTATTTGATAAATTAACTTGATAAAAAAATATATTGTATTTTATTTTAATATTTGATAATTTTACATTCCATATTTAAAAAAGTGTTAGTATGCTAAATTTATTATTTGTAGTCCTTTTATCTTATTTGGTAGGTTCAATTCCTACAAGCATCATTATTTCCAAAATAACAAACGGAATTGACATAAGGCAACACGGAAGCGGAAATGCCGGAGGCACCAACGTATTTAGAGTATTAGGTTGGAAACTTGGTATTACCACTATTATTTTAGATGCCTTAAAAGGAGCTATTGCAGTAGTTTTAGTTGCTCGTTTTTACTTTGGTAGTTTCCCTTTCCCAAATGCTACCCCGTTTGATGACTTTACTTTAGTACAAATTATTGCAGGTATTGCTGCAGTAATAGGTCATATTTGGACAGTGTTTGCAGGTTTTAAAGGCGGTAAAGGAATTGCAACGGCATTAGGCTTTTTAATTACAATTATTACCGTAGATATGTTATTGGCTCTTGCAATATTTATTATTGTTGTTACATTTTCTCGTTACATTTCTTTGGGGTCTATTACCGCAGCTATTTCGGTACCTCTTATATTAATAATTCGCGAAAATGTTTTTAGTGTAGATATTCAAGGTTACCATACAATATTACCTT
>DAINPX010000015.1:0-18627 GCA_036743235.1 Melioribacteraceae bacterium | reverse complement strand
TCCAAAAGTATCTTGGGTTAACTTTGATATTGATGGTGATGCACGTATTAATACTTATGTTTATATGGGTGCAGATGAAGGTTCCGTTGCAGTTCCTGTTGAATTAACTTCATTTGCTGCTACAACAACCGAAAACGGTATTGAATTAAAATGGCAAACCGCAACCGAAACTAATAATAGAGGTTTTGAAGTTCAAAGAAGTACAGATAAAGTTAACTTCTCTACTTTAGAATTTGTATCGGGTAACGGAACAAGTACAGAAAAACACACCTATACTTATGTTGATAATTCAACTGTAAACGGTAAAGTTTATTACAGATTAAAACAAATTGATTTTGACGGTACATATTCATTCTCAAATACAATTGAAGCTGATTTTGCAATGCCAATTTCATTTGAACTTTCACAAAATTATCCTAACCCATTTAACCCAACAACAGTTATTAAATTTGCTATTCCTATGGCAAGCAAAGTAATTGTTAAAGTTTATGATATTTTAGGTCGTGAAGTTGCTATTTTGGCAAACCAAGATTTTGCTGCAGGACGTCATAACGTAGAATTTAATGCTTCAGGTTTAACTTCAGGTGCTTATTTCTATACAATTAACACAGAAGGTGTTGATGGTAGCAAACACAACGCAGTTAAAAAGATGATGCTTATTAAATAATTTTGAATTCTTAATTCTGAGTTCTTAATATCCTCATCCCTTTATTGGGATGGGGATTTTTTTTAGGTTTAACAGGTAAAGGATTTATTGATTTTTTACAACTATTTGAAAACACCGGTATTTTAAAACATACGCTGGTAATATATTTGCTTTTTACAAGTGTTTTTTCACTTGTCGCTAATTTTTAGCCGGCGGCTAAAAGATTTATTTGCATGCTTACATTAGAAAATTAAATATTAATTAAAACATTAATTTTCGTTGTTTTTTACTTAAAAGTAAATAATTTAAAACTCATAATTCATAATTGCTGTTAGTATAAAGCAATTCTTCAATTTTGAATACTAATTCAAGATTTGGAGGGTAATACTCTTGGAGTACTTAAAAAGGATAATTCAAAACTCAAAATTCATAATTCCGAATTACTAATGGTATAAACCAGTTCCTCAATTAAATTGGCAGTTATTCCCCAAATAACATAATTTTTATATTTATAAACAATAACGGGGTGTTTTTGACTGTGCCACGTATTGTTATATCTTTTGGGAAGTCCTATTTCGTTAACCGGCAGTAATTCTATTCTTTTACCGCTTTCGTCTTCGGCAAAAGGTGTAATTTTTACGTTTACTTTATATTCATCCGGTTTATTATTAATAAAAAAAGAAAGGGGAACGGTAAAAATTTCAGCAACTTCTTTTTTATCAAAATTGTTAATAGAATTAAAATCACAATTAAGTAATGCGGGGAATGAATCTACAGTAACACCATAAGGGGTAATAAGCGTATCCAATTGCCCAATAACTTCAATACAATTTATATTTATTCCCAATTCTTCAATTGTTTCCCTTGTTGCAGTATCAACAAAACTATTATCTTTTCCTTTTTCAAATTTGCCGCCGGGGAAACATATCTCCCCTTCTTGATGAATTCCCATTGCCCTTAATTCAAAAAGCAGATGATATTCTTCATTAATAATTATTAATGGAATTAGAACAGCCGAGTTAAAATAGTAACGTTTTTTAAGAATATTAGGGTATTTGGGCAAATTACTTTTAATAATATCAAGAAGTGAATTATCCATCTAATCTATAACCCAATTAATTTTATCCCCCTCGGATATTCCGTATTTATCGGTATAACCTGCATTAACCTCCACTACATAAATTGCGGGTTTTTCCGAAGGATACGATTCGGTTGAAAACGGAGTTGTATTTTTATGAATTTTTACTATTTCACGGTTAACATTTATATATAATATATCTAAAGATAAAATCGTGTTTTTCATCCAAAACGATTGTAAATCTTGAATTTCAAAAATAAAAAGCATCCCCTGGTTTTCTGCCATTTCTTTTCTATACATTAGCCCTTGCATTCGTTTTAAATTATTATCGGCAAGTTCAACATCAATATTTGATAGAACTTTCCCATCTTTACCAATAAAACTTAATGTACCTTGCTTTTTAAATACCACACTATTATCCGTTTCTTCTTTTAAATTATTGTTGCTTATTTCAGGTGTTTTTGTTGGAATTAATTTTACTGCAAAATAAAAAATTAAAAGGACAATAATTGCCATTAAAACCGATAAATACTTGTTATTTAGTAAACCGACTTTGGATTTTTTTTCAGTTGTCATCTCATATCAAAAATAATTAATAAATATTTACAAAAATACTTATATTTTTATTAATTAATAAAAGATATTTTAATAAATAACTAATTATAACCCCAAGGATAATAATTTCTTGCTACACAAACCGAATCGGTAATAATTGTTGTTAAATTTGCATCAAACTCCAAAGGGGGACCATACTCTGCATACGGTTCGTTTATTATTATTGTATAATTACCCGGATTAATATTATTAACTTCCATTTCTATATCATATAAACATAAACATCTACAATCGTTTGAATTTTCATGTTCGTTTATTATCAGTTTATTTCCGTTTAAACTGATTGTTGTATAAATACCGTTAGGGCAACAATTAAACCCCGCATTAATATGTTTTAATATTAATTTATCTGTACCGTTATAAGTAAAATATATACAACTTTCGCTTCTTGTAACGTTGCTTTTGTAAAAGTTTGTGCTGTTTTTGCATTCGCCGTATTTTGTTACCTTACCCTGCATGTTTTCAATCGGCTCATCTTCGCAACCTATACAGAAAGCAACAAGTAACATCAAAAAATATTTTATGTATTTCATTTTTCTCTCTTAAAAATCCACAATAATTATTTTAATTGTATCGGAGTTATTTGCCTCCGATATTACCTTATTTAATTCGATAGGATCATTTGGATTTGATATGTGTAAAATATAATTATTATAACCTGCCAATAAATGTTTAAGTAAATTTTTGGGAATTTTTTGACCACCCGTTGCAGAGGCTTCTTTATTATAGAATATAACAATTTTTATTGGCAATTGTCTATTAAAAATATCCAGAAGACCGATATGACCGGCAGAAATAAAGCCAAAATCACCGGTTAACGCCCAAACATTTTTATAACCTGCCATATACACTCCCCCTGCCAAAGGAATGCTGCCTCCAATATGCGTAACAATATCTATGCAATTATAAGGGGGTAAAGCAAAGTTGGAAGATGTACTTGTATCTCCTGTTACAACATCCCCTTTATATTGTTTAAACACATCAAAAAAGGGAATATATTTAGATATAGCAGCTTTATATTTTTCGTTAATGCCATTCGGCATTATGGGAATATTCGGTAAATCAATTGTTTTTATATCAATATTATTATTTTTTGCTTTAAATATTTTATATTGATAATCGGCAAATAACGGGCTTACCACAGAGTTTAGGATATTTCTTTCATACTTAAATTGCTTTTTTAAGTTTAAATTTTGCTTTAATTCTACTTTTTTATCAATCAATTTACAATCAATAATTACCGCAACGGGTCTTTTATTCTGCTCGCTAAATAAATAAGCTTTAATAATATCATCATATAAAGTTTCAACGTTAACAACTTTAAATGGAAAATACATCCCTTTTAATATAGGATTAATTTCTAAAATATTATCGGAATTAGAACCAATAGTGTCGTCAAAAATAAATGTAACAAAACCCGCACAATTTTGGGCATATTGCGAGTCTGTTACGGCGTTTGCAGCTTTCATAAATCCTTGTGCTTTCATCAAAACCGCGGTTCTATGCCCTACTATGCTTCCCCCATGGGCTATTGAATATGCGGTTTCTTCGTGAAATGACAATATAGGTATTTTTTGTATTTTTTCGCAATAGCTATCATATACATCACTTGCACCATGCCCGGGTACATATGTTACTATTTTAACTCCTAAATCTATTAAAACTTGTGCCACTACTTCTTTAGCTCGAAAAAACATGTTATCCTCTTATTAGTCAATTTTTAAACACTCGTCAAATTTATTTTCGGTAATTCTAAATATTTGCCATTCACTCATTAATTCCGCGCCAAGTTTTGTGTAAAATTCTTTTGCAGGCGTGTTCCAATCTAAAACAGCCCACTCAAATCTTCCGTAGTTTCTATCTTTTGCCAATTTAATTAAATTAAATAACATTTTTTTACCAAAACCATATCCTCTATACTCGGGCAAGACAAATAAATCTTCTAAATATAAACCGGGTTTTCCTACAAAAGTACTAAAATTTTTAAAAAATAATGCAAATGTTACGGGGTTGTTATTATAATAACCTATTACACACTCGGCAACGGCATTTTTACCGAATAAATGCTCTGCAATTAACTCTTCTGTAGCAGTAACAGTATGTAAAAGCTTTTCATAATCAGCAAGTTGTTTAATAAAATTTAATATTAATTGTATATCTTTAACTTCAGCCGGTTTTATTATCAATTCATGGTTCATATTAGTTTCATTTTTAAGTTAAATTTAATAAACAAGTTAATAATATAAAATATAAAAAAGAATATCTTAAAATAAATTTAATATAAATTTTTTTGATATATTTTGGTTTCAAAAAATTTAAATTTAAATGCGAATTAGTGACCATAAAATAAACGAAATAAGAAGCCGAGCAAATATAGTTGATGTTATATCAAGTTTTATTCCGTTAAAACGACACGGCAGAAACTATATGGGTTTATGCCCTTTCCATTCCGAAAAAACCCCTTCTTTTGTTGTTAGCGAACAAAAACAAATTTTTAACTGTTTTGGTTGCCATGTAGGAGGAGATGTATTTAAATTTGTTAAAGAGTATAAAAGCATTTCGTTTATAGAAGCGGTTCAGGAAGTTGCCGAACTTGTTGGAATTACAATTGAAGATACCTCATCTAATGAACTAAGCCGCCAAGAAAAAGAGATTGAAGAATTATATGAAATTAACGTTGTTGCAGCTCGTTATTTTTCCAATATTTTACTAAACGAAACAGACGGAGAAATAGGAAGGAAATATTTTAAAGATAGAAATATTCAACTTGTAATGCAAAAAGCATTTGGGCTTGGTTTTGCCCCCAATAAAAGAGATGAATTATATAAGTTTTTACTTTCGCAAAATATTAATATAGAAAAAGCAAAATTACTTGGTTTAATTGATGTAAACGATACAGGGAATTATTACGATAAATTACGAGGTAGAGTTGTTTACCCAATATTTTCGCCTAACGGAAGAGTTATTGCTTTTGCCGGTAGAGTTTTAGGAAAAGTTGAAGGGGTTGCAAAATACTTAAATTCTCCCGAATCGCCTATTTACTATAAAAGACGTGTACTATACGGGCTTTCGCATAGTAAAGATGATATTAGAAAACAAGATAGCGTAATTTTGGTTGAAGGTTATATGGATTTAATTTCTTTATTCCAAAAGGGGATTAAAAACGTAGTTGCAAGCAGCGGAACAGCTTTAACCGAAGAACAAGTTACCTTACTTTCACGATACACCAGAAATATTTTTGTTGTTTATGATAGCGACCCCGCGGGCGAAAAAGCTGCTTTACGAAGTATTGAACTGTTACTAAAAAAAGATTTTGAAGTAAAAATATTAAATTTACCGGAAGGTGATGACCCGGATTCGTTTATTAACAAAAACAGTAAAGCAGATTTTGAAGAACAACTTAACAAAACGTTTAACTTTTTAGAATATCAAGCTGATTTTTACAAAAAGCGGGGTGATTTTGACGACCCAAACAAGGAAACAATTGCAATTAAAGAATTGGTAAAATCAGTATCGTTTATTAATGACGAAATGAAAAGAGAAGTTTATATAAAACATATTGCACAAAAATTTAATATTCGATTAAAATTATTAGAAAACGAACTGTTAGCATTATTACATAAAGTTAATTCGCAGGCTGTTAGAGAAGTTGGCAAACCTATAAACACGCCAATTCCCAAAACTGAAAACTTACACGAAACCCCTATTTTAAAAGCACCCAAAAGTAAGGTTTTTACTATCGAGAAAACTTTAATAAAACTATTATTTGAAGGGGACGAACAAATAATGGGACAAATTTTTGATAATATACTTCCGGCAGATTTTACAAACAGTTTTTTTTCAAAATTATCCGAAATTGCTTTTAATGCATTTAAAGAAGATATTTACGACCCTCCCACATTGTTATCCCTATTACCCGATAAAACAATGCAGGATTTTATTTTTGAACTAACGTTAAAAGAACAAGCAGTAAGTAAAAAATGGGAAGATAGGTTTAGTGACGAAGACCCTAAAAAACTTAGGCAAAAAGAATGCGAAGATACAATAAGACAATTTCATATTTTTCAAATTGAGCAGCAATTAAAAGCTTTAAAAGAACAATTAATATTATCAGAAAACTCCGATAATGTAAACGAAATTCTTGAGCTTATCAAAGAACTTAGTTTGGAAAAAGCCAACTTATTTAATATTTCAAATTCCTAATAAATTGTAAAAAACGGGGTAAAGACCCCGTTTTTAAAGAAATATATTTTTATTTAAGCAATCTGTTTTTATGTACTCCTTTTGCTAATTGTGTTTTATGCATTTCTCCCGATACTCTAAACCTTTCTGTTAAAGCCTGTAAATTTTCGGTTAGTCTGTTTAAGTCTTCGCTTGCTCGGGCAATTTGTTGAATTCCCGATGCCGATTCATGAGTTACGTTATTTATTGATTCGATACTCTTACTTATCTCTTCGGCAGCGCTGCTTTGTTCCTCACTTGCGGAAGCAACGGCATTTATCATGTCAACAACTTTATCCGCTGCCGTAACAATTCCTTTTAACGAATCCCCCGATTTTACTGCCATTATTTTCCCTTCTTCAACTTCCTTTTCACCGGCTTGAATTGAAGTAACTGCTTCAGCAGTATCTTTTTGTATTTGCTTTATCATTGTTGCTATTTCTTTTGTAGCTTTTGTAGTTCTTTCGGCAAGTTTTCTTACTTCATCGGCAACAACTGCAAATCCGCGACCTTGTTCTCCCGCTCTGGCAGCTTCAATTGCAGCATTTAATGCAAGTAAATTTGTTTGGTCTGCAATATCGTTAATTACTTGCACTATCTCACCTATTTGATCACTGCTTTTTCCTAAGGCTTGAACCGTAGTTGCCGCTCTTCCAACAACTTCCGATATTCTATTCATACCTTCAACTGTTTTAAAAACTACTTGTCCTCCAACATTTGCAGTTTCTCCGGCAATTTTTGCGTTTTCGGCTGCTATGTTGGCGTTTTTGGTTGTCTCAAATATAGTTGAGGTCATCTCTTCTACTGCTGTTGCAACTTCACTTGCTTGTGCACTTTGTTCTTGTGCACCTGCTGCCATTTCTTCCGTACTGGCACTTATTTGGTTAGATGCACTGGCTGTTGCTTGAACTGCTTCGGTTAATTCAAGTATTAGTGAATTAAAAGATGATGCAAGTGTATTTATCGATTCTTTTATATTATTAAAATATCCTTCATAATTTCCTTGCATTCTTACTGTTAAATCCCCTGTTGATAATACTTCAAGTACCGATGAACCTTCGGCAATGGGTTTATGAATTACTTCCATTAATTTATTTATACCGTTAAGTATTTCTTTAAACCCTCCACTAAATTTATTAACATTTCCCCTAACTTCCAATTGACCTTTTAATGCTGCTTCCAACAAAGTATTGGTTTCAACAATTAATTCTTTTAATGAATTTACAGTGTTATTTATTGCAGGGGCTATTTCGTCTTTATTGCTTCTCGGCTCAAAATATACTTCAACATTCCCTTTAGATACTTCATGCAGTATATTAACAAGATCTTTTAATCCGTCCGTAAATTTATTAAACGTTTCGGACATTACTCCAATTTCATCCTCCGATTCTACTTTTAACCTTGTAGATAAATCTCCCGTACTTATTTCTTTTATTGCATCAACTGCCTTGTTTATAGGTTTTGTTATTTTATCCGATATATAAACCACTAAACCCGTTATTAATAAAGTAGCCAAAATAAATATTACCACAATGTAATTAATAATTGAATTAGTATCTGCAAATATTTCTTCTTTGGGAATAAATAATATTAACCCCCAATTACATTTTTTTACAGGTTGGTAAAATGCAAATAAATCTTCACCATCAATAAGTTTATCGGTTTCTATCACCCCCCCAATTCCGGCTTTTATGTCATTTGCCATTTTTTCCAATTCGGGGGCATTTAATTTTTTGGCTATTGAAGATAAACTTTCATTACCTAAATATGATTTATCTTTATATCCTACAAAAATTCCGTTGTTGCTTACAAGCGCACCAAAACCTGTTTCATAAACTTTAATTTTATTTACTTCGTTGTTCAACTCATCTAACGAAACATCGGCACCAACAATTCCGATAAATTGACCGTCTTTTAATAAGGGGTATGCAAACGATGTCATCATTACACCTTCATATAAATACGGCTCTAATATAACTTCCTTTAAAGTTCTTTGAGGAATTGTATAATAATCTCCGCTAATAGATAACTCTTCGTTTACTGCATCAAATTCCAACGTTCCTTTTAGTTTATTCCAATATGGCGATACCCTTCCGGCTTCGTTACTTCCCGTTCTTTTGTCATTAATAAAATCTTCGTCTTTTCCGTCAAACATATTCTTTTCGTAGGTGGCATAAGTGCCTAACAAACCTTTGTTTTTATCCATTACTTCTTTAAGTACTTTTACAATTTCATATCTATCTTTAGAGATATTATTATTTAAATAATACTGTAATGTTGCTGCAATAGCATCGTTTTTAATAAAAAGCGAGTTAAAATCGTTTGCAATTTGTTTTGCCATTTCATTTGCAGCCTTATCCGTAGCTTCTGTCTGAGCATCTTTAACAGAATTTATTATTATCAATGCAGATAATATTAATACAACTATTAAAGACGTGCCAATCATAAATACCATTCTATTTTTAATACTTGTAAACTTCATATTTTCCTCAGAATTTTTAGGTTATCGGAATTAATAAAGGGTTAAAATATTGTAACTTTTGCAACCATATATGTGGTTTTTAGGTAAGGGTTCATTATCCAACTAATGCCTACCGGAATAGATAAATTATCATTAATTGCTAAGGTTTTTGATGCAGAAATACCCGTATTAATTACTTTAAATCCCGTGTCGGAAATCATATGCCACGAGCTTATACCTGAAGCTCCTCCTCCAAAAACAGAAACCGATACATCATTAATTGTAAACGTATAACCAAGTTCGGCATAAAACGATTTTTCGTCTTTTGGAGTATTTAAAATATTATTTGATACCAAAATATGAATAGGTAAACTTTCGGGTCCATAATAATTAAAGGCAATTTCAATTGTATGTGCTCCTTCTCCTTCTTTTTTATAATTGGAATAATCTACTCCCAAATATGGATAAAAATAATCACTTAACCCAATAGAAAACAAACCCGATTTTTCAGTATTTATACTTAATGTAGCAGATAAATCACTTTCGTTATAAGCACCCGTAAAGCCGTAGGAACCCCAAGCACCAAGCAATAAATTAACATTATCATTAAAATTATAACCAAAACTTAAAGAAGGTTGAAAATGGGGAGTGTTTTCACCATACTCCATTCCACGCCAAATATATCTACTAACTAAATCAGCATTAACGTTTACGTTAAATTTACTTTCACAAGTGTTTTCTTGGGCAAGCATAGTTATTGAAAAAAGCATTGTTATTATTGTAAAAAATAGTTTCATAATTACTCCTGTTATTTTTAATTAGTACAATCAATTACTTACTATTCTATTTGTATAAGAAACTAAAATCTAAAGCGAGGGTTAATATTATCAGTTCAATTTAATATTTAATATACTTATAAATTTATTACCTGTCAATATTTGAATAATATTAAATTAAGTTCGGTTTAATTATTTTTAAAAATTCACAAAGGTATTATTTAAGATTTTTTTTAGTCCTAATATTAAACTAGTTCCCCTTTATAAAACAAACATAAAGAGGAACTAAAGGGATTGGGAAATTAAAAAAACATCAACTAAAGCTTTAACCCAATCCTCTTCCTTGTCGGTTAATAAAACAAGGAAGAGGCGGTATTCCCCTAAATAAACTTATTTAATTAATCGGTGATGCTTTGTACCGGAATGGCTTAATGATTTATGAACAATAGCAGTTTCGGAAATTTTAAATCTTTCAATTAATGATTGTAAGTTTTCCGTTAATCTGTTTAAATCTTCACTAGCTCGTGCTATTTGTTGAATACCTGATGCAGATTCGTGAGTAACGTTATTAATAGACTCGATACTTTTACTAATTTGTTCGGCGGCACTGCTTTGTTCTTCGCTGGCAGAAGCAACCGAATTTGCAACATCCAAAACTTTACTTGCCGCAGAAACGATTTCTTGCATAGATTCACCGGCTTTATTTGCCAAATGTTTACCGCTATCAACTTCATCTTTTCCTTTTTGAATACTATCTACTGCATTATAAGTATCTTTTTGAATGGTTTTTATCATTGTTGCTATTTCTTTGGTTGCTTTAGTTGTTCGTTCGGCAAGTTTTCTTACTTCATCGGCAACAACTGCAAATCCGCGACCTTGTTCACCTGCCCTGGCAGCTTCAATTGCAGCATTTAATGCAAGTAAATTTGTTTGATCTGCAATATCGTTAATTACCTGAACTATTTCGCCAATCTGATCACTGTTTTTACCTAATTGTTGAACCGTTTCTGCTGCAGATTCAACAACATTTGCTATCCTATTCATACCTTCAACTGTTTGGGTTACTGCTTTTCCCCCTTCTTTTGCAATTTCACCGGCTGCTTTTGCCGATTCTGCCGCTACATTTGCATTTTTTGTAGTTTCAATAATAGTTGTAGCCATTTCTTCAACAGCGGTTGCTACTTCGCTTGCTTGTGCACTTTGCTCTTGCGCACCTGCTGCCATTTCTTCGCTACTTGCACTAATTTGGTTTGCCGCACTTGCCGTTGCCTGAACAGCTTCGGTCAGTTCACCAATTAAACGACTTATGTTACCTACAGCTTTATTAAAGCCGTCAAATAATTTTCCTATTTCGTCATCTTTTTCTTTTTTAACCGAAACAGTTAAATCTCCTTCGGCAAATTTTTCCATTTCTTGTAATAAAGTATGTGAAGAGCGTTCCAAGTATTTTTGTTGCGAAATAACTTTAGTAACGTCTTGAACAAACTCTACATGACCGATCTTGTTTCCTTGTTTATCATAAATATAGGTAACATCAACTTGAAATTCATTTTCCATTCCGGGTTGTTTAAAAAATGAGGTAGTTTGTCCTTTTCTTAAAAGTTTAATTCCGCATCTATCTGTATTGCAAATATCTGCCCCCCAGTTACTGCATTGCATTCCTTGTACATCTTTAAGTTTTCTTCCCGTAACTTGTTCGGCAGCTTTATTAATAAAAGTCCAATTCATGTTATTATCAGTTACCGAAATTGGAAACGGCATGCTATTAATAATCGATTCATACCATACCGATTTTTGCACAACAATATCTTTCATTTTAATTACGGCATATAACAATTCACCAATTTCATCCTTATACCCTGCATATTTCCTTACATTTTCATCATAATAATCAAAATTTCCACTTGCAATTATATTGGCAGCATTAACACCAACTTTAATGGGCTTGGAAATTAAATTGGTTATAATTAAACCAAAAAATATTGATAATCCTATAATAAAGAAACCGAATTTGTAATTATTGCTTTTTGAACTTTCTGCAAGTAGTGTATCTTCGTCAGATATTCTTTTTGCATATTGAGCGTTATAATCCATCAATGCTTTTATACCTTCGGAATATGCATTTTCGCCTTGTGCAAATTCTCCGTTAAGCAAATTTCTTGCTCCTTCAAAATCTTCCGTCTGAATCATCCCTTCAAACCGGTTAACCAAAACAAGAAGTTTTTGACGTTCACCGACAAATTTTTCATATAACACTCTCTCTTCGGGTGTGCTAATTGCCGTTTCATATTCTTTTAACCTTTGCGAAATTTTTTCACTAATCGATTTTCTGTATGCTATTTTTGTTTCCCTTTCAGCTTGTGAACCGGCAATTAATTGTTCTCTAAAAGCTAATTTAAAGTACCCTATTTGCTCCAAGGTATAACCCAAATTTTCAATTGCTTTAACGCAATTTTCATACATATAAGTATCTCTATTATCCAATTCTTCTATAGAGTTAGATGCATTAATAACTAAAAACAGCGTTATTAAAGATATAATTATAAAACTGCTTAACAGTTTATAACCCACTTTAAGATTATTAAACCAAGTCATATATTCTCCCATAAAAATTATATGTTAAGATAATATTAATTAAATAGTTTTTTTGTCACTTTTTTGCTAATTTTTAGCACAAAATTTTATGGTTTTTATGAATTACGAAAATTTAAGTCTATTAGGTAATTATTACGAAATAAATGCAAGTTCGATAAGCAATATTTATATAGAATCGTTGGAATATATGGTTAATAGTTTTGGCGGAGATATAAAACCACATATCCATTCTAACTTATTTCAATTTTTATTAATTGAAAATGCAGGCGGTACGTGTTCGTTAAACGATAAATGGGCAGATTTTAACAATCAATCTTTAATTCTTATTCCAAATAACGTAATACATAGCTTTAAATTTAACAACAATGTAAAAGGAAAAGTATTAACAATTAATAGCGACTTTTTTGTTAAACTGTTTATTAATATTTCCGATTTGTTTCATTTTTTCAGTACACCTAAAATAATAAACGATATACCTAACTACGTTTTTATTAAACTCGTTCATTTAAGTTCAAATATTTTTAACGAACTTTACAATAAATCACTTTTTTCCGATAGATTAATACAAAATTTTTTAGAAATTTTAATAATTAATATTTATCGAGATTTAGCTTCCAACGATAGTATTATTGTAAGCGAAAATTTAAAAGCAGTAAAAATATTTAATGAATATCGTAACCTTATTATAAATAACGAAGATAAAAGAAATGACATGGGTTTTTTTACAAGTAAACTCAATCTTACTATTCGTAAATTAAACGAAGCTTGTAAAGTTGTTATGGGTAAATCTGCATTAAATATTATTAACGCACAAATTGTTTACGATGCAAAAATGTTGTTACTTTATAGTGAGTTATCGATATTGGATATTGCCGACAAATTACATTTTGCCAATCAAAATTATTTTACTCGTTTTTTCAAAAAACATACGGGTCTTACACCGGGCGAGTTTAGGAAAAATTCGTTAGTAGAAAATAATAATCTTTAATTATTCTTTTCACCAAACTTAATTAATTTTTCTATTACCGCTTCAACAATAGAATCGGGGCACGATGCTCCGCTTGTAAGCGCAATTTTAATGTTAGATTTTTTTGGCAAATATTTAGTTGTTAATAATTCCGTTTTATCATGGTAGTTATAATGTGATATTTCATTTTCCGAAATTAAACATTTATCGGAAGATATATAATAGGTAGGAAAACTATTTTCTAATAACTCAACCAAATGAGAAGTATTGGAGCTATTATAACCACCAACAACAATTGCAATATCTGCATTCGTTTCTAAAAGCATTTTAGCCGATATTTGGTTATCGTTTGTTGCATAACACAAAGTATCTCTTGTATCTGCAAAATGATTTGTAATATTTTCAATACCAAACTTAGTTATCATAATTTGTTTAAAGTACTCGGCAATTTGTTCTGTTTCCGTTGCCAGCATTGTCGTTTGGTTTACTACCCCTATACTAATTAAGTCTCTTTTTACATCAAATCCGCTTGAGTATTTTCCTTTAAACTTTTCTTCAAATAATATTTGATTTTCGGTTAATATTATTTCGCCAAGTTCTTTTGCTTCTTCCAAGTTTTTAACTATTACCGCATGCGAGTTTTGTAAGGTATGCGAAAAAGTAGCCCTTGTTTCTTCATGTAAATATTTACCATGTATAATAATAGTATTATTTTTACCTATGGCTTCGGCTCTGTTCCATACTTTTTCTACAAACGGACAAGTAGTATTATATTTATAGGAGTCAATTCCTTTATGTTTTAACTCATTCTCAATTTCGACTGTTGTTCCAAAAGCAGGAATAATAACTATATCATCCGATGTCAGTTCATTAAAATCAATTAACCTATTCCCTTTTGTATCCATCAAAAATTTAACACCTCGTGTTAGTAAATCTTCGTTAACTATCGGGTTATGTATCATTTCGCTTAACAAAAATATCCTTTTATCTTTATTGTTTTCTATTGTATTGTATGCAATTTCTATTGCATTTTCTACGCCGTAACAAAATCCGAAATGACGTGCTATATAAAAGGTTACATTGCCAAAAGTTACTTCTGCAGGACTAAAATCTCGTTTTCGTGGATCATCTAATTTTCTTTTTGCCTTTAAATTGCTAATTACGTTACTTTTGTATTTTTCGGGGATATTAAACTTTTTCATAAAAAAACCAACTAATTTTAGTTAAACTTATTAATAAACTATGTTAAAAAATTAAAAATTATTTAAATATCCAAAAATTATGTTTATAAAAACAAGATTTTTATCAATTTCTTTTATATTTTAGAACATCAAAACGGTTATAATTAGTTTACAATTTGTAATTTTATTTATATGGACAAAAAAAATTTTGTAATTTGGGGAATACTATTGGTAATAATGTCTATTGCCTGCAATCCCATTCCCCGATACCTTGAAAAGGGAAAAGATGTAAGTTATAATTACGATATCGATACGGCAAAAACCGGTGAAATATATATAGGCATGGCTTCTTATTACGCCGATAAATTTCACGGAAGACAAACTTCAAACGGCGAAATTTATAACATGTACGATTTAACAACTGCTTCGCCTAATTTACCTTTCGGTTCAATTTTAAGAATCACAAATTTAAAAAACAATAGGGCTGTTATTGTAAGAGTTAACGACAGAATGCCCCCGCATCCGGAAAGAATTATTGATTTAAGCTACGGAGCTGCCGAACAACTTGATATGTTAAAAGACGGAGTTGTTAAAGTTCAAATAGAAGTACTGGAATTAGGAAACTAAAATAATAAAGGTTTATAATGTCAAATAATCTAAATCCCTTTTTTTATCCTCAATCGATTGTTGTAGTTGGCGCTTCTTCAAAAGAAAAAAGCATTGGTTACGAACTTACAAACACTATACTTAAATTTGGCTATAAAGGTACTATTTACCTCACAAACCCCAAATCGGATGCAATTTTGGGTATAAAATGCCACAAGAGTATAGAAGAATTACCGAACAATATTGATTTGGCAATTATTGTTGTACCTAAACAGTTTGTAGAAGAATCCATTGATAGTTTAATTTTAAAAGGTATTAAAGGCATTGTATTAATTACTGCCGGGTTTAAGGAAACGGGAAAAGAAGGAGAAGAGGTTGAAAAACGTTTAACCGAAAAAATTTCTAAAGCAAATATCAGAATGATAGGTCCCAACTGTATGGGAGTAATTAGCACTTACGATAACATAAAACTAAATGCTACATTTGTTGCCGAAAAACCGATTTTTGGTAATACTGCTTTTGCCTCGCAAAGCGGTGCATTAGGAGCTGCAGTTTTAAATTCGTTACGCGAAACCGATATTCGCTTTGCTAATTTTATTAGTATAGGAAATAAAGCAGATATTAACGAAAATGATTTAATTGAGTATTGGCAAGAAGACCCAAATATTAAAACCATTTCGTTATATCTTGAAAGTTTTGTTAACGGACAAGATTTTATTAAACTGTTCTTGGATAATAAAATTGCAAAACCCGTAATAATTTTAAAAGCCGGTAAAACGAGCGGAGGAATAAAAGCTGCTTCTTCTCATACCGGAGCATTAAGTAGCTCGGATAAAGTTATAGATGCACTGCTAAAACAATTTGGCGTTATTAGAGTTAATACAATTAACGAATTGTTTAATACCGCAAAAGGTTTTGAAAATTTTGTAATGCCAAAGGGAAATAAAGTTGCTGTTATTACAAATGCCGGCGGTCCGGGTATTTTAACCGTAGATAGCCTTGAACCAAACGGTTTGATTCTTGCAGATCTATCCGAAAGCACAAAAAACAAACTTAAAGAAGTTGTTCATCCTGAAGGAAGCGTTAATAACCCTATTGATTTATTGCCCGGCGGAAATGCCGAAACATATAAAACCGTTAACGAAATAGTTTTATTAGACCCTAATGTAGATGCTGTTATTTCTATTTTTGTAGAACCTGTTATGGTTAGTCCTTTACCCGTAATAGATGCTATTAATAGTATAAACGACTCCACAAAACCGATTTTTCAAATAGTTTTTCCTATGCCCGAATTTTGGAACACATACAGAGAAGCAGGGTATATTAAACCACTATTTAAAAACCCCGAAGATGCAAGCTATATAATAACCAACATGCTGCAATATTATAAATCGACACAAAATACCGATAATAATATTCAACGTCTAGAACTATATGAGAAAAGGAATAAAAATATTTTTAATTACCAAAGCGGATATATTACTTCAGATGCTCTTACTTCCATATTTAAGCATTACGATATTCCGCTTTTGGATGAGCTATATATAAAAGCAGCCGATTTTAGAGAATATAAAAACTTTAAATACCCCATTGTTGTAAAAGGAATAAATAAAGAAGCAACGCATAAATCGGACTTGGGAGGTGTTGTATTAAATATTACTACTCACGAAGATTATATTGCTGCATGTCGTTCTATTATTAAAAATTTTGATATTGCCGGCTTTAAAGTTGAGCAATTTTTAATTCAACCTTTTTTAACGCCAAAATACGAACTATTAATTGGAGGAATGAGAGACAGTAGTTTTGGACCAACCATTTCGTTTGGATTAGGCGGCAAATTTGTAGAACTGTTTGCAGATACAAACTTAAAATCGGCTTATTTATGCAAAAAAGATATTTACGATATGATTAACGAAACAAAAGCCGGTAAAATGTTAAAAGGGTTACGCGGTGAAAAAAACGTTGATATTGAAAAAATTATTAATATTATTTATAATTGTGCTTTAATGATTGTAGAGAACGAAAATATTGAAGAGTTTGATATTAACCCGCTTGTTGTTACCAAAGATGATAAAGTTGTTGCTATTGACGGTAGAATTAAATATAAATAGTATGAATTAATTAACTTGGGAGAGAAATTATGATTAAAAAAATGTTTTTGTTGTTTTTTGCCGTGTCAATTGTATTACATGCGCAAGGGGCGTTAGACGAAATGGTTAACCCTAAAGAACTTATACCCGATATTGTTATCGATTTACGTTATAGTTCTGCAGACCATCAGTTTCGCAATTTACCTAACGGTAATATACTGCTTCCCAAAATGTACACGGCTAACGAGTGTTTAATGTTATTAAAAGCCGTAAATATGTTAAAAATTGCTCAAGATAGTTTAAGAAATATCCGTGTTCATAACGGTGTAAGTTATCCGCAAGGAATAGGAATTAAAATTTGGGACGGTTACAGACCGCGTGCGGTTCAATACCTTTTATTTGCGGTTTTTCCAAATCCCGTTTATGTTGCAGATCCTACTTCGGGAAGCAAACATAACAGAGGAGGAGCAATAGACTTGACACTTATAGATTTGGCAACGGGGCAAGAACTTGAAATGCCTACTCTTTTTGATGACTTTAGCGATAAAGCCGCACAAACTTACAACTACCTTACGCCAACCGTTTTAGCTAATAGGCAATTATTACGCTCGGTTATGTCTCAGGTTGCCGGATTTTCGTTATACGACTCCGAGTGGTGGCATTACGAAATACCGGGGGCTTCAGGATATCCTTTATTAGACTTTCAAATGAAATAGGTGACTTATGAAAAAGATTATATATGTTTTTGTTATTGTTTTATTTAATAGTTTTTTATTTGCTCAAAACGAATATATTGTTAATACTTACCAAGATTCAACTCAACGTGACCCTCAAATAGCAAAAGATGCTAATGGCAATTATGTTATAGTTTGGACTACCTTAAATAAATTATCTATTGCCAAACAAGACGAAATTGTACTTCAACGTTTTAACGGTAATGATGAAAAAATAGGGACAGAAGAACTTGTAAATACTACTACGGATTTTAATCAAGAAAGACCGGCTGTTGCAATGAATTCCGGCGGTATGTTTGTTGTTGTTTGGGCTTCTTATACCAATTTTAATTCAATTTATGATATTAAAGCACGAATTTATAAAAATAACCAACCTATTGGTAACGAGTTTTTGGTTAATACCTTTACAACAAATACACAAACAAACCCCGATGTTGCCATTGATGATAACGGTAACTTTGTAATTACTTGGGATAGTTGGTATCAGGACGGTAGTAATAAAGGAGTTTATGCTCAGTTATTTGACCCAAACGGAAATAAAGTTGGTAACGAGTTTTTAGTTAACACTACAACAGTAAATAGCCAACAAAAACCGGTAATTAAAAAATTTGCTAACGGAAATTTTATTATTGAATGGGAATCGTGGAATCAAGACTC
>DAINPX010000014.1:0-18650 GCA_036743235.1 Melioribacteraceae bacterium | reverse complement strand
ACAAAGCTAATTAATATATTCCCCAATTTAAAGAATTTTGCGGGCAATTTTAGTTTTGGCTTAAGTAGCGAAGAAGATAAAGTAGAATTGTTAGATAATAATGATAATATATTAAACGAGGTACATTACAATGCCGACTGGATATTAAATAATTATTTTGTCGGAAATACCCTTTCGTTAAAAAATCCCATGTCAGATAATTCCAAGTCGGAAAACTGGACATTATCGCATAATTACGGAACACCAGGTTATATAAATGATATTTACACATTTATAGAAAACGAAGAAATATCTTCACCTACTAATTTTGTTTTATATCAAAATTTTCCAAATCCTTTTAACCCAACTACTACAATCGGTTTTTCTTTACCCGGCAATAATTTTATAGATTTGGCAGTTTATAATTTATTGGGTCAAAAGATTGAAACCTTGTATAACGGTAACTTAAATGCGGGGAATTATTCATTTACCTTTAATGGCAATAATTTAAGCAGCGGAATATATTTTTACACTTTAAAAGTTAATGATAATAATATTGCAATAACTAAAAAAATGCTGCTAATAAAGTAATATGTATGCACTAATATTATGTTTTTTATTAATTTATTCGGTTTTAAACGCTCCTTCAAAATTTGATAATTTTGTATTAAGACTTGAAAGGACTTTAAATTCAAATAAAAGCAAATTGCTAATAGATGAATATATTAATAAGCACAATAATAAACTTCCCATAATTGAAGGAAATGAAGTTAATTTTGTTTATGTTGGCAATGTTAATTCCGTTGAACTTATTGGTGATATGCAATATTGGTCTGAAGAATCTATTAAATTAAATAAAATATCCGGCACAAAGTTATTTTATAAAAAGCTTATTTTTAAAGATAATGCAAAAATTGACTATTTATATAAAATTAATAATTCAAAAACTATTTTAGATCCTTTTAATACCAACATTCAAAGCGGAGCATTTGGTACTAATAGTGTACTTAAAATGCCCAATTCTTTTAGTATTATTGATTATTTAAATGCGGATAACACTTTACAATACAGTTTTAATGATTCGCTTTTAATAGATAGCACAACAAATTTAAAATATTCAGTTTCAATATTATTACCCCCTAATTATAATGAAGAAAACGACTTTGATGTTGTATATTTTAATGCAGGAAAAGATTACCTAAATTTTGCCGAGGCTAAAACCACAATTGAAAAATTAACTTCGTACGGTTTTATTAAACCCTTTATTGCAGTTTTTATTGAACCTAATAATTTTATTGATGACTACACGGCAGCAAATAGGTTTAATTATTGTTCGTTTATTTCCAATACTATTGTCCCTTTTATTGATAATAATTATAAAACACTACCTAATGCCAATAACAGAATTTTAATAGGTGATTCATATGGAGGAAATATTACTTGTTTAACGGCTGTTAAATTTTATAATGTTTTTACTAATTTTGCATTACAATCACCCGATTTTAGTCCAAATAATTATGAAGTATTTAATTTATTTTCAAATTTTAAGAATAAACAATTATCTTTTTGTATAGTTGGCGGAACTTATGAAACAATAATTAATTCAATTAATAGTTTTGTAAATATTCTTGATAAGAATAATATTAAATATATGTATTTAAAATTTCCTCAAGGGCATAGTTGGGGTTTATGGAAACAAACTTTGGCGGATATACTTATTTTTTATTTACCAAGTACGGTAATTAATATTTAATATAAAATAAAATATTGCAAAAAGAATTATAATGGTTTTATTATGGGGCAAGTATAATAGCTATATTCTATTACACTGCCCCGTTAATTTATTTAATTAATTAATTTCTTCATCTATTAAATGTTAATTAGATTTTCAAGTTTCTTCTCTATTTAATTAATAACATTTTTTTACTGATAGTATAATTATTAAATTTTAATACATAAAAATATGTTCCGCTACTTAAGTTATTGGCATTAAAACTTGCCGTATGAAAACCTGAATTTAATTCTTGATTAACTAATGTAGTAACTTCTTTACCTAATATATCATATACTTTTAAGGTTACAAATCCGTTATTTGGTATCGTAAAATTTATTGTTGTATTTGGATTAAACGGGTTAGGATAATTTTGCTCTAAATTAAATGAAATATTTAAATTAATTTCATTTTCCAAATTTGTAACCCCTGAGTATATAATATTTACATTTTTTCCAAAATGGTAAAAATAATCTTCTTCGGAAGTGTTATAAGACATGTTTATCTGGTATGACCCTGAAACTGTTTTAGCCCAGTCATTATTTAACCAATCATAAGCTTCTCCTTTAATTGCATTACCGAATTGATCATATTCATATTCAATTTTATAATTATTAGACAATACATTATTTATTAACGTTTTTTGGATATGAGAAGTAATTTTACCGAATTGATTACGCGTATAATAGTCTTCATAATTTGTAATATATCTGCTTGAATCTACATTCCATAATTGGTTTGCATAAAATACGTGTTTGTCACTCGTCTGGTAAATAAATACTTCTTTTTGATAGGGTACAAAAGCATTTGTAGTAGTATTTAATACTTCATCATATCGTGAAGTCAATTTTGTTCCTAAATACGTATGGTATTGACGGTAATCAGCAACCCAACTCGAACCATTCCAAAAATGTCTTCCATAAACTTTTTCCAACCCCGGTGCTTCATAACTATACATATCAAGTACATTATTTTCCCAATTATTATTTACATAAGATTGTACTATTCGCGAAATTATATCTCCGTCAGTATTATAAGACATAAGATATTTGTTTTCATAGCGTAAAACGTTTTGATCGTAGTCCCATAATTCTACTACCATTTCGGATATATTGTTGCCCGAGTAAGCATAGGTTATTCTCATTTTCAAAACCCAAGCATTATTTTCCCATTGAAAATTTTTAATTGTATCAACTTTACTTTCATCTTTCCATGCCCATTCGGTTAAGTAATTATTATTCCAACTTGCGGTTGATATATTGTAGTTTTGTCCCAATTCCGAAATAATTTTAGTCCCTTCTTTATAATTTAGAATAGACCTTGAATAAAACCCCAACATATTTGTAAAAGGTACAAGTTTTTGTATTGTTGTTGTATCCGGCATTCCGGCATTATTATAACTAACTGTTACATAATCGGTTGTTAACCAATTGTTGTTTTGATTAATTTGATAATTTTGGGTTAATAGCTCACCGTTTGAATTATATGTGTAAAGATAGCGGCTGGAATTGTCATCCATAGTTATTTCGGCAGGTCTATATTCCATTCCTAATTTTTTTTGGTAATATTTTGGAAACAGTAATAAATTATCTTTAACGTTTTCATTATCAATATACTTATTTAATGAACTGATTTTATCGATAATATTATTACTTTTGTATTGGGCTAATAAATTTAGACTAACAAAAGTTAACAAAACAATTAAAAAGTACGTCCTCTTCATTTTAACTCCTAAATAAATTATAAAATAATAAGATATTATGTCCTTTTAAACTGAATAATCATTTAAATAGTTCATTTATAATCAAAATAAATATCATTTCTACAAACTTTTTTCCTTTCCCAAATTGATTTTTTGCAAAGGTTAAAATTACCGGAGATATAAATTTTTAAAAAGAAAAAACATTAAGTTGTTACATTATAATTAGTTATAAGAACTAAACAACTGATATGGTATTATTTTCAGCTATTTCTTCCCAATTTTTATAGATTTTAAGTATATTAATTTTTATTTTACCAGCGGGAATGTTTGCAATTTTTTCATCTCTTATTTTACAGTTTAAAAGTACCAAACCCAGTGGTGAATTATAACTTATTAATTTATTGTTTATATCAGATTCGCCGTTACCTACAATTTCAAAAATCAACTCTTTTTCAGTATTGGTTTTAAAATAGAATATTTTAAATTTTACAATAGAACCAATAGAAACTTGATCGTTCTGCACATTATTGTCAAATATTAAAGAAAAAGAAAGCTCTGTTTCCATTTTTTTTAATTCTTTAATAGCCATTTCTTCCGCAAGCATTAAATTATTAAAACCGGGGTTATCATGCCATCCATCCCCACTACTGGAATAAGCAATTTCTTTTTCAGACTGAATTTCTTTAATTTTTTCCTTTTGTTTGATAATTTTCTCTTCCAATATCCTTTTACCTCTTTGTGTAATTATTTTAGTATTCATATTTTGCCTCTTTAGTTGTTAATTCTATTTTATTATTAATAAACATCACACACTCGTTAAATACAAAATCAAAATCATTGTTTGCGTTAATTATGTACCATATTGTATTCTTAATACGTACTATTGGTTGTTTGACAATTTCTTTATATGATGCCAAAACTTCTTTTATGCCCATATAACTTTCATCTTTTAATCCATAGCTCCTTTTTTCTCTTCTATTTATTCTATTTACCGATTCTTTAGCATCTATATCTAAATAAATAATAAAATCCGGAGCGGGTATTAAAAACTCTAATTTATTAACTCTATTAACAAATTTTTTCTTGTCTATCCATTTATTCCATCTATAGGCATAACTTGTAACAATACTTCTATCACCAAGTATTAAACCGGAATAATTAAATATTTTTAAAGCCGTTAAATTAGATCTTGTTGCATATAAATATTCGTTAAATCTGTCATATTTTCGCAATTTGGGAAAAAGCTTAGCTGTTAATTCAAGCAAATTAAATATTGAGCTTTGGGCAGTGGGGCAAGCCAATTTAAACGTTATACCGTGTTTTTTAAAATAATTACATAATGCTTTTATTAATGTAGATTTACCACTCCCTTTAACTCCTTCCAGTGCTATATACATTTTATGCCTCGTTTATAATATCTAGTACTTGTTTGAATGTGTTATCAAACGATCCATTTGCATCAATTCGTATTACCTTATTTTCTAATCCTAAATTATATATCGATAAACCGATATATGTATTTAATCTGCTATAAAATTCCGCTGCCCAAATTCTATTGTCTTTAAATGTTTTTGTTCTATTAAAAATATTCTCTTTTTTTACATCAAGCCATATTCCTTTTATATCTACTTTATCCATTAAATAAATATTATCATAAACATCGTTTAATATTGATTTATAATTTTTTGGTGAACGTTCATAAACATAAGCTAAATTACCGGGATGCCAAGTTTCTACAACCAAACGACCATCCAAATCACTTAAGTATCTATCTCTTTCCAATTCTGCATTTAATACTTCATATTCAAAATCTATATCTGCATTTTTTGTATCAAAACCTTTTTGTTTTCTTGCATAATAAAACTCTTTCCCAATTTCGTATCCTGCAAAGTTAATTACGTTTTCTTTGTATAATTTTTTAATAATACTTGTTTTACCCGCACAGTGAGGTCCGCATATAAAAAACAATTTACTTTTATTTGTGCCCATTATAAACTCCTTATATAATTAATTGCCTTAACTATTTTATTTGAGTTACGATTTTTAATATCTTCCAAAATATCAAACGAATAAGTATCATTTGCCAAACAAGGGAGTAATTTACCCGATGATGACAATCTTGTTGGAAATATACCTTCTCTACATTCGGTTTTGTTTGTACAATTATCGCACATATTATACGGCAATTTATCCTTTAATTCTTCAACTCGTATTAGTACTTTTGCTCCGTTAATTAATGTTATTAAATTTTTTACAATTCCTTCGTTATCAATTACTTTTTTCTCTTCCCTTATTCCAATTAAACTTAATTTATAGAAAAGTGAAGATAATTCTATTATTTCAGATTTTTTATTATCAATAATGGGTAATAATACAATCGTTATATTTCTACTTTTTGCAAATTCGCAAATATCTAAAAAATCTTGTAAATTATCCTCGCCGTCCCATACATAATTAATTTTTAAATTATTATATCCAACTTTCAATGCTTTATCAATACCTGCAACAACCTTTTTAAGCATAGTTTCGGTTCCTTTATTTTTTACTGCAAATTTAATTGGGTTTAATGTATATAAACTTACGTTTAATCTATGCAAACCGTTTTCTTTTAATTCTTTTGCAATATCAAACAATTTATAGCCGTTAGTTATCATAGATAAATCATCAACATTAAGATTATTTATTCCTTTTACAATACTCAATATTTCGGGATGTAAGGTCGGTTCTCCTCCTGTCAATTTAAATTTTGTGTAGCCCATACCTTTGGCAATATTAGAAACCCAAATTATTTCTTCACAACTTAAATTAGTACTTATACCCGTTTTCTTTTGTCCTTCGTTATGACAAAAATAACAATTTAAATTACATTTATTGGTTAATGATATTCTAAAGTATTTACTATGGCTTTTAACGGAATTGGTTTTTGGGGTCGAAATTTGTGGACGGTTTGTTTTTTTTAAGCGAAATATAGTTGTAGTTGCCACCATTAACTCCTTTATTATGTATAACTAATGAGAGTAAAAATTGGTAAATTTTTACAACTAAAATTTTTGGGGGCTAACTAAAATATAATTACGTAATATTAAAAGTTATTAAATCATCTCTCCTTCAAAAAATGCGTTATTGTTTTTTGACATAATTACAACTGCAGTTTTGTTATTGGGTAATTGCGAGTTTTTTAAGGCAAGTATATTATTAATATGATTAAACAATGGGATTAAAAAATAAACTAATAAATAATTTGGTTTAATTCCGCTTACTATTAAATTTTTGTTCAGATTATCGCTGTTTTTAATAATATTTCTAATTTCATTTAAATATGCAAATATTTCTTTGTTATAATCATTACTTAATTTATCATGGTCAAATTCTGCCAAAACAAAATCATATTTTGCATTTTCCGTTTTTTCAACAATAATATTCTTAAACTCCAAACAGATAAATTCCCCTAAAGTAGCCCTTTTGTTTTTAATTTCTTGAATTAAATTTGTTTCAAACACATCATCAAAAATATTTTTTAAATATTTTACCGATAAAATATTTAATCCGTTATTGGTTGTATTACAAATAAATTTAAAATTTTTATCATAAAAAACATTTTTGGTTAATTCAATTTTGTTATTTATATAATCAACTTCACCTATTTTTTCTTCTAAAAGAACGCCGCTAAAAACGACTCTATCTTTAACCGGAATTTCCAATAATTTAGATATATACGCAATAGCTACCGCCAATTCATACGACTTACCTTTTATTTCTGCAATATCTATCCGGGTTCTATTTTTTAAAATCGATACATTATAATCTGGTAAATTCCAATCAAATATTCTTAAAAAACTCTTGTCAAAATTATCTATTAGATAGCCTTTTAATGCATTGATAATTTTTTCTTTAATAGGCTTTAAAATATTCGCATTTTCGTTAATATAAGATTCACAATCGGTAAGTTTTATTACGGCTAAAAAACTATCCTCGTTGCTTTCATCAATTACCGGAAATAAGGTTTCACCCGTATTAAGAGAATAATATTCATCATTTCTTCTTTTTAATTCCTCTCTTTTATTAATCCAAAAAACTTTGGAATTACTTTTTAGCTGTTTCAAAGAATCATCTATCAAAGAAATTGCTTTAAGCAAAAAACCTTTTGTTTCTAAATCTTTAACTTCGGTAAATAACTGCCTTTCATTCATTTATTAACAAATCAAATTCTTTTTTAATATCGTTATCTACAAAGGACAAAATATATTTCCCCGGTTTAATATCTTGTAAATTAAATGAAGTAAAACTTCTGTCAGTTACAGTTAAACTTTTATTTGAAGCAAAAAAAGTTGTGCTATCTACTAAATTTGTAATTTTAATATCTTCAATCAAACGGCTATCTGACGAATTATAAAATACAAGATATACGTAATTATCAATTATTGTTAATCTAACATTAAACTTCGGCTCATCCAATATCGTGTCGGATTTTCCGTTTAAATACAACTCATATTCTTTATCCCAAAATTCGGATAATTCTTTTTTACGGTCGTTACTTCCGGCAGCTAAAGCTAAAGAATAATAGTTTGTCTTTTTTTTGGTAAAAAGCGGTAGTGTGATAATAAACACCTTTGTATTACTTTCATACTCCTCATCGTTTTCTTGCTCACCATCTAAAAACTCTTCCATTTCTTCCGTTGCTGCAATATGATAAACGTTTAAATGCTCTAAATATTTTGCATTTAACAGCTCCTGCATGGGTTCAAATTCGTAATCTTCTACATCTAAAGATTTAATCACTTTGTCAATATCTTTTTCATTTAAACTAAAATGGTACTGAGTTAACATTTTTGTACTAATAGGACCATCTGTAACCCTCATAGTACATCTATCACGCGTTAATATATCCTTATAGTATTTTTTCTTTAGCATCACATCAAATTTATCACCAAAATTATCTTCACCTAACACCAATCCTCTTACAACACCTTGTTTTGCAAAAGTAATATCGGTAATAACAAATTGATAATTAGTGTTTATATCACCCCAAACTTGTCCAACTTTAAATTTAGGTTTTGGCAATAATAAATTCTCTATTATTTTATTCATGTCTAACTCCAAGCTTTAACGAAATAGCATATTCTGTTTCCAATAAAAGATAAAACGAATCAAGCGATTTCTTGAATATTTCTACATTATTTGAGTCTAAATCTTTTTCAATTTCCAAAGCTTTTACAAATATTTTTTTATAATTATCTATTGTGCTAGATATCATAGTCTTGTTATAAAATATTTCAATTTGTTTTAATGTATATCCTTTACAATAACTTAAATAAAATATGATGGCATATTTTTCCGCTAAATCTTTACTTCCAAATTTTTTTAATATTCTGCT
Organism: Melioribacteraceae bacterium; assembly: GCA_036743235.1. Classification (GTDB taxonomy): domain Bacteria; phylum Bacteroidota; class Ignavibacteria; order Ignavibacteriales; family Melioribacteraceae; genus JAEXOD01. The sequence continues at coordinate 9,824 of DAINPX010000014.1, read as the reverse complement.
CCACCATATTCCCGGTAAAGAACTTATAATAAAGCTATATTCAATATCTTGCAAATTATTATCGGTTAAGTTATCATAGGTATTTATTTCTTTATCGTCATTTTCGCTATCGGTTACTTCATTAAAAATTTTAACAGTACCAACATTAGTATTTAAAGCTACTAATTCAACTAAATTATAAATTGCAAATTTGTAATTGGGATATGTTTTAAAAATATATAATAAATATTCTTCTAACTTAACTCTATCTATGCTATTTTTTTTCATAATTCTTTCAGCTTGCAACAATATTTCTTGCCCGTTAAAATTCTCTTTTATTAAATTATCTTTATATGTATAATAGTCATATCTTCCGGATTTTGTAACAATTATTTCTTCTTTTTCAATTAAGTTTTTACAAGCCGATTTTATTGCTAAACCAAGCAAATTATTTTCACGGTCATCCAAAAAATTGCTAAGTAATCTTTTGCCTGTATTTACAAAAGCATATACATACCCAATAATACGTTTATCGTTTTCTTCGGTTTCTTCCAAAACGGATTCAAAAAATTCAGAGTATTTTAAAGTTGCATTATCTAACAATAAAAACATTTCATTAGCCAAATCATCGCTTGTTAACAGTTTTTTTGAATCTGCTTCCATTTTGAAATAAACAATATTTTTAAACTCGCTTAATAATAGTTTAGCATCTTCTTCGTTAAAACTGTTTTTCCCAATCTTATAACCATAGTACTTTCTAATTAAATTGGGCATATAATATTTTTTATCGCCGCTTTTTGCCATATTAAACCTTTTTCATCAAATTGTTTAGTCGGTTAAGTTGTTCTTGTTGCAAAGTTGATACTTTTTTATATAATTTTTTTTGAACACTATTCCATTTAAAATACAATAAATAATATGTTTTAATGGATTGCCTCCCGTTTTTTGTAATAACATCCAAAACAGGTCGTATTTTAGTATTAGTATGTACTTTAGAAGTACCCGGTGCAACCGAAACAATCGAATAATCGAAGAAGTTTTTGGGTGTTTTTAAAACCAATACGGGGCGCTTGCTATCCTTATATTCGCTCTCTTTTCTTTTATTATCAAAAGGCACGGATTTATCTTCCATTGTCCATATTGTTCCTAAACTTAAATTTAGTTCTCTATATTCAACCTGTTCGTCACTATGTTCTTTTCGTTTTAACAACCGAATCGATTTATTCTTTAAGTTCCTTTCTTCTTTTAATTTAAACACTTTTTTATTTGTCATATTAGTACCATAGTAATTAAAATTATTCTTAAATTTAACTAAGTTTAGTTTTAATATTAATAAATTATTTTAACCTAAACAAAACCAACAACCTATATTTTTATCTTAAATTTGCTTTTTTGTCAAAATTAATTTTTTTACTAATTAAATCATTATAAGTAATTATTTCAATCTTTTTCTCTTTTGCTTTTTCTACAACATTTTTGTTTTTTTCCAAGTTTCTATCAAACGGGAAATACGTGATAATATAAAGATTTGAATATCTTCCTATATAATCTTTTATTCCAAATAATTTATCTATATTTTGGGCATTAAATGCTCCCGTTTTACATTCAAATAAATAAGGATAAACTCCTTTTACACCCATTATATCAATTTCGTTTTTATCCGAGTAGAATGAATTTGGTTTTACGCTTTTCCCTTGTAGTTTTAAATTTAGTTGCAATTCGTCAAAATAGCCTATATTTTGTAATGCTTTATAACAATGATATTCAAACCATCCTCCTATTACAAATGATAAAAATTCTAATCCTTCTTCTTCGTGCTCATATAAAGTTTTCCCCTCAAAAACTAATTTTACTATCCCTTTTTGTCCGTCATACTTTATTACACTATCTTTAATTTTACCATCTAATTTAGACTTTTCAGACTTTTGTTTATTAAATTGTCTGGCAAAAGAATTAATAAAGTCGTTATATTTTTTATAATTATTTAAAATAAAATTATAAAATTTTTCATACTCTTTAGAAATTGAATCTTTCGATTTTTTAATTTTTTGGCCGTTAAGTAAAAATATTTCTTCTATATTATCAATAACATCAATTTTATATTTTTCTTGTTTATCCGTAAATTCGCTTATTTCATTAGCTTCGGTATTTACATAAATATTTTTTGCATTAAACTCCTTACCTGCATTATAACAAGCCATTGACATTATTTTTGTGCCGCAAGTAAAATTAATTAAAAGCTCTTTATCCTTATAATTATTCATTGTGCTTTTTACTGTTTCATAAATTTGATAATAATCCCAAGCATCAATTTTAATTTTTTCAAATTGGATTTTTTGAAAAGTTTCAATTAAGTTATTAAGTTGCCCAATTGAGCTATCCGTATAAAATAAAACACAAATATCGGGGTTATAATTTTTTATTGCAATTACATTAGGCTGTAATTGACCGCTAATAATATTAAATAAAACTTTTCCCATATTTACTCCTCAATTATTTTTATTTTGGGTTTAAAATATGGCTTTTTAATACAAAAAAGCAATTAAATTATTATCCTTTACTATAAATTTTTTGCAACCGTATTGTGTTTAAAGCGTCTAATTATAATCATACAATTAGGAGAACTATATATGAATAAAAGTAACATGTTATTTTTGTTTATTCTATTTTTTGTAAGTAATTTTTATGCACAAAACACTTATCTACTCCGCTACCCCGCAATAAATAATGACGGAACCAAAATTGCTTTTTGTTATCAGGGAGATATTTGGACGGTGGACAGTAAAGGTGGAAATGCCTTACGTTTAACAGTACACGAAGCTTATGATGCCATGCCAAGGTTTAGTTATGACGGAACTAAAATTGCTTTCAATAGCAATCGTTACGGCAATAACGATCTTTTTATAATGCCGGTTGAAGGAGGAATGCCCGAACGTTTAACCTACCACTCGGCAAACGATATTATAGGCAATTATTCTAAAAACGGCGAAATTTTATTTACTACTTCTCGCAATTACAAACAAGTTGAATGGAACCCCGAAATATATGCGGTAAACGAAAAAGGAGGTACACCTTACAGATTAACGGATGCTTTTGGTACTAATCCAGAAAAATCTCCCAACGGTAGATTTATTGCATATGGCGAAGGCATTACGCCATTAGTTAGAAATGATTACCGCGGTTCGGCAAATAAAGACATTTATTTATTTGATACAAAAAACAATAAATATATTCAAATTACCAAATTTAATGGAAATGATTTTTACCCTCGTTGGGCTAATGATAATACAATTTATTATCTTAGTTCGGAAAACGAATATTACAACATTTATAAATTATCAATTGATAACGAAGGAAATGCTTTAGGCAATCCCACAAAAATTACCGATTATACCGATGACAACATCAGATATTTTGACTTAAGCAGTAACGGTAACGTTATTGTTTTTGAAAAAGGAACAGGTTTATTTTTATTAACATTAAACGGTAGTAAAGCCAAACTACTTGACATTAAAATATCGGAAGATTACAAAACTTCACCTATTCAATTTAAAACTTTAACAAACGGAATTACCGAATATAATGTATCTCCAAACGGAAAATATTCCTCCTTTGTAATTAGGGGAGAAATATTTGTTAGCGAAAACAATAAAGATAAAAGCAAAACCGTTAACATTACAAAACATCCTTATCGAGATACCAATCCTACTTGGTTAAACGATACTACCATTATTTTTGTTAGCGATAGATATGGAAAGCGAGAAATGTTTTTGGCAAAATCAGGTGATGTTAAACAACCTAATTTTATTAAATCATTAAAATTTGATGTTACTAAAATTACAGATACTAAAGACGAAGAATATGCTCCTGTTGTTTCTCCGGACGGTAAAAAAATTGCCTTTATAAGAAATAGAGGCGAGTTAATTGTTGGGGATATTAATAAGAGCGGTAAAATTACCAACGAAAAAGAACTACTTAATAATTGGTCAGCTCCAAATAGCGTAACTTGGTCGCCAGATAGTAAATATTTGGCTTATTCTATGGAAAATTTGGAAGCAAATGAAGAAGTTTACATTCAACCTGCAGATAACTCGGCTAAACCTTTTAATTTAACAATGCATCCACGTCAAGATTACAGCCCCGTTTTTAGCCAAGACGGCTCGAAATTAGGTTTTATTTCAACACGTAATAACGATAATGCCGATATTTGGTTTGTTTGGCTAAAACAAAAAGATTGGGAAAAGACAAAACAAGATTGGGATGATACCGAAGAAGATGTTACTAAAAAAGATACTAAAAAGGGAAAAGATAGCGTAAAAACAGAACCGGTTGTTATTGATTTTGAAAACATTAGAGACCGTTTTGTTCAGGTTACTTCTTTACCCGGTAACGAATCGGACTTGGCAATTTCTAAAGACGGAAAAACTTTTTATTATGTTACAAATAGAAACTCACGTTATACTTATAAAGCCGACCAAGATCTATTCAGTATAAAATGGGACGGCAAAGACGTAAAACAACTTACATCAAACAACGCAAAACCAAGCGGAGTAAGTTTAGATCCCACAGGTAAATTTTTATTTATGTTAAAACAACGAGGAACACTTTCTAAACTGGATATCGGCAGCAGTAAAGAAGAAGTTCTTCCTTTTGTTGCCGAAATGAAACTGGATTTTAACCAAGAGAAAAAACAAAAATTTGACGAAGCTTGGAGAGTTATTAATTTAACTTTTTACGATCCAAAATTTCATAACAATAACTGGCAAAAATTAAGAGAAAAATACGAACCGTTAGCATTAATAGCTTCTACAGACGAAGATTTTAGAGATGTTATTAATATGATGATGGGTGAACTTAACGCCAGCCATATGGGCATTTACGGAGTTAACGAACCTGATGCTTTACGCGAAGTTACCGGCTTATTGGGTGTTGAAATTAGACCTCTTAAAAAAGGGGTGAAAATTGAATATGTTATTCCAAATTCACCTGCCGATAAAACAGAAAGTAAATTATTTATTGGTGATTTAATAACAAGCGTTAACGGTTCACCGGTAGATGAAAACACTAATTTTTACTCTTTATTTACCAACACGGCAGATAAGCAAGTTTATCTTGAGGTTGAAAACTTAAAAAACGAAAAACGGGAAGTAATAATTAGACCTATTAATTCGTTAAGGGATTTACAATATAAGGACTGGGTTGCTACTCGCCAAAAACTTGTAGAAAAATACTCTAACGGAAAACTTGGATATATTCATATTCAAGGTATGGATTGGCAAAGTTTTGAACGTTTTGAAAGCGAGTTGGCTGCACAAGGTGAAGGCAAAGACGGATTAATTATTGATGTGCGATATAACGGCGGCGGATGGACTACCGACTTTTTACTTAATATTTTAACTATTAAACAACATGCTTATACTATTCCGCGTGGTTCAACCGATAACTTGGAAAAGAACAAAGACAAATTTAAAAATGTTTATGCTTATAGCGAAAGACTTCCGTTTCCGGTTTGGACAAAACCATCAATTACAATGTGTAATTTTAGTAGTTACAGTAATGCCGAAATATTTAGCCATGCTTATAAAACACTTAACATAGGTAAATTAGTAGGTACACCAACCTTTGGAGCCGTAATTTCAACGGGTGCTTATTCATTAATTAACGGTTCAACAATTAGAACACCGGGGCGTGCTTGGTTTAGCAAAGGTACGGATATTAACATGGAAAACAATCCCGCAGTACCCGATATTATTATAGATAACCCACAAGACTATAGAATTAAAGAAGATACTCAACTTAAAATTGCTGTTGATGAATTACTTAAGGGTATTAAATAACAAAGTTTCTTATTCCCCTCTTTATTATCTTATTAAAGAGGGGTTATTTTAATATTAACCAATAATTTATTTATATATTAGCCCAATGCTTATTTTTTCCCTTATTTATTGATTTTTATGCAATTATTATTTTTTTTCTTCCTATTAAAATATTTGGAATTATTCAACCATAAACATTTAACATTGCTTTAGAACCATGAATGACAGGAAAAAAAAGCAGGAGAAAAACCCCTTATAACTTAAATTATTTTGTTTAACACTTTTTTCTAACGTCCAAAATCTTTTAGCTCCGTAAGTGGCTAAATAAATGAGCTTCTAATTATAATGTCGCCCCTACTGGGCTTGGTTCTGCGTTTTTACTTTGGTTATAATAATATCAACTCTCTGAGTCTCAAAAAAAATTGGATTTTTATTATTACTCATTTATCTAAACATTAAAAATATTTAACCTTAAACACTTAACATTGCTTTTGAACCTGGAATTATTTATAATTAAGAATTAACAATTCAAAATTATTACAAGTATTCATCCCAACTTTTAATTGAAATATTACTATAATTATATTTTTTTAATGCTTTAACAAAACGTTTTGCAAATTGAATATTGGTAATTAAAGGGATATTTAAATCTATGGTACGGCGGCGAATAATATAATCGCTATCCAATTCCACACGTTCGTCTGTTTTAGGAATATTAATAACCAAATCAATTTTTCCGTTTTCCAAGTAGTTAATAATTCCCGGCTCGGCATTATCAAAAGGTCTATTTAATATTTCCATATTAATTCCGTTGTTACGGTAAAAATCGGCAGTTCCTTTTGTTGCGTAAAATTTTAATCCCATCTCCTTTAAAGTTTTTAATTCATTCAAAAATTCTGCTTTTTCTTTTAACGTTCCTGTTGAAAGCAAAATACCCTTTTCCGGTATTTTAAAACCTGTAGAAAACAAACTTTTTAAGAAAGCTTCATTAAAATCATCACCTAAACAGGCAACTTCACCGGTTGATGACATTTCCACACCAACTATTGGATCGCTTCCTTTTAACCTTGTAAACGAAAATTGCGAAGCCTTGACCCCCACGTAATCCACATCAAATGATGATTTATCAACTTTGGCAATTTTTTCTCCCATCATTAATCGTGTTGCAATATCAATAAAGTTTAATTTAAGCACTTTTGAAACAAACGGAAAACTACGCGAAGCTCGTAAATTGCATTCAATTACTTTTACTTCATTATCTTTTGCAATAAACTGAATATTAAATGGACCGGTTATTTCAAAAGCTTCTGCAACTTGTTTTGTAATTATTTTTACTCGCCTCATAGTTTCAAGATACGTTCTTTGAGGAGGTAATACAATTGTGGCATCTCCGCTATGCACACCTGCATTTTCAACGTGTTCGCTTATTGCATAACAAAATAGTTTCCCGTTATTAGATACGGCATCAACTTCTATTTCGCGTGCATCGGTAATAAATTTACTAATAACAACAGGATGCTCTTGACTAATATCACTTGCTTTTTTTAAATATTCTTCCAACTCCTCTTCGGTAAGCACAATACTCATGGCTGCCCCGCTTAAAACATAACTGGGGCGTATTAATACCGGATAATTTACTTTTTTTGCAAAGGTTTTTGCACTTTCCAAATCCGTTAATTCTTCCCACTCCGGTTGGTCAATTCCAAGTTTATCCAATATATCCGAAAACTTATTTCTATCTTCCGCTTTATCAATATTTGTCGGGTCTGTTCCTATAATATTGCATCCCGTATTTTTTAACTTCATTGCCAAGTTGTTAGGTATCTGTCCTCCCATAGATACTATTATACCTAAAGGGGATTCAATTTCGTATATATCCAAAACTCTTTCTAAAGACATTTCTTCAAAATATAACTTATCGCAAATATCATGGTCGGTACTAACGGTTTCGGGATTATAATTTATCATAATTGTTTTATAATCCAATTTATTTAATGTTAATACCGAGTTTACGCAGCACCAATCAAATTCTACCGAAGAGCCTATTCTATACGCACCTCCTCCCAATACTATTATACTCTCTTCTTTTTCTCTTGTAATATCATTTTCAGAGCCGTTATATGTTATATATAAGTAATTGGTTTGTGCCGGATACTCGGCAGCCATTGTATCAATTTGTTTAACAACCGGAGTAATATTAAACAATTTTCTTTTATTCCTTACATCAAATTCATCTGAATTTATTAACAAAGCTATTTGTTTATCCGAAAAACCGGTTTTTTTGGCTTGTGTTAAAATTTCGGGCGTAATAGTTGATAAAGAATAATTAACCAGTTTATTTTCAATATCAATAATGTTTTTCATTTTGTATAAAAACCATTTATCAATTTTAGAAAGCTCGTGAATTCTATCAACTGTATATCCTACTCTTAATGCTTTGGCAATAACAAACATTCGTTTATCGTTTGGTGTAGCAATATTATTATCAATATCCGTTAAGGCAACATCTCCTCCAAAAAATCCGCTCATTCCTATATCTAACATTCGTATTGCTTTTTGAAGAGCTTCTTCAAATGTTCTTCCTATTGACATCACTTCGCCAACCGATTTCATTTCGCTACCCAGCTGAGTGCTTACCTGTTTAAACTTTTGTAAATCCCATCGCGGAAATTTTAATACAATATAATCTAATGCGGGTTCAAAACACGATGAAGTTTCTTTGGTTATAATGTTCTCAATTTCATTTAAATTATACCCTAATGAAAGTTTAGTTGCAACAAACGCCAAAGGATAACCCGTTGCTTTAGAAGCCAACGCCGAACTACGACTTAAGCGTGCATTAACCTCAATTATTCGGTAATCGTCTTCAAAAGGACTTAATGCATATTGAATGTTACATTCACCTACAATTCCCAAATGACGTATTAGTTTTATGCCAATAGACCGAAGTTTAAAGTTTTCCTGAGCAGATAATGTTTGAACAGGTGCAACAACTACACTATCCCCAGTATGTATTCCCATTGGGTCAACATTTTCCATTGAACAAACGGTAATACAATTATTATATTTATCCCTTACAATTTCGTATTCAACTTCTTTCCAACCATATAACGATTCTTCTATTAATATTTGGTTGGTAAACGAAAACGCACGTTTTGCTTTTTCAATAAGTTGTTCTTCATTTTCAACAATACCGCTTCCTAAACCGCCCAAGGCATATGCAATACGAACCATAACAGGATAACCTATTTCTTTTGCCGCCAATTTTGCTTCTTCTATATTTGTAACTGTTTTACTAACGGCAATTTTTAACCCTGCCTCTATAACCTTTTCAGCAAATAATAATCTATCTTCGGTATTTTTAATAACTTCTACTTGAGTGCCCAAAACTTTAATATTGTATTTTGTAAAAATACCAGCATCAAATAATTCTACTCCCGCATTTAATGCCGTTTGTCCGCCAACACCCAAAAGTATTCCATCTGGTTTTTCTTTTTCTATTATTCGTTCAACAAAATGTGGCTTAACCGGTAAAAAATACACTTTATCTGCTAATTGCTCGGATGTTTGAATAGTGGCAATATTAGGATTAATTAATACCGTTTCAATGCCGTCTTCTTTTAATGCTTTAATAGCTTGACTTCCGCTATAATCAAATTCGCCGGCTTGTCCTATTTGTAAAGCCCCCGAACCTAAAATTAATACTTTTTTGGGTTTACCTTTTTTTATCATCTCAAAGACCTCACAAACATATCAAAAATAAATTCAGTATCATCCGGTCCGGGAGAAGCTTCCGGGTGAAATTGAGCACCAAAAATTGGTTTGGAAATGTGTATTATCCCTTCATTTGTACCGTCATTATCGTTTACAAACCATTCTCGCCAATCTTCCGAAAGCGTATTTGCATCAATTGCATATCCATGATTTTGAGAAGTAATAAATCACCTTCTTGTACCCATTTCATTTACGGGCTGATTATGACTTCTATGCCCATATCTTAATTTATATGTTTTTGCACCGCTTGCCAAT
>DAINPX010000013.1:0-19097 GCA_036743235.1 Melioribacteraceae bacterium | reverse complement strand
TTTAGCCGGAACGGGAGATAGTTATCGTTCAACTTTTACTGTTCAATCGGTAACCAGTATGTTAAAACGTTTTGGTATAACGGTACCGGAAACTAATTTACGAACAAGGAACGTATGTGCCGTGATGGTTACGGCAACAGTGGCAAATGCATTAAAACCGGGAACCGAGTTTGATATTACCGTTTCATCTATGGGGGATGCAACAAGTTTAATGGGGGGAACGTTATTATTAACTCCCCTTTCGGGAAAAGACGGTAAATTATATGGTTTCGGACAAGGACCTATTTCTATTGGAGGTTATGATATTAATACCGGAAGCGGCGGAAGGATGGCAAAAAATCATTCGTTGGCAGGAAGAATACCGAACGGTGGAAACCTCCAATTTGATATGCCGTCAAGTCAGTTTTCAACTGACCAAATTAGTGTTTTATTACGCGACCCTGATTTTACTACAGCAAACAATATTGCAACATCAATAAACACAAAATTTGGAGACGGAACGGCAATTGCATTAGGCTCGACAGAAATAAAAATTACCGTGCCAGAAGCCGAAAAAGTTAATATGACCAAATTTTTAGCAACTGTAGAAGCACTTGAAACACAAAAAGATGCAATTGCAAAAGTAGTATTAAACGAAAAAACAGGTACAATTGTTAGCGGTGCCAATGTTAAAATTTTACCCGTTACAATTTCGCACGGAAGTTTAAATATAACGGTAAATTCATTTCCTATAATTTCCCAACCCGAAGCCTTTTCGCAAGGTCAGACAGTAGTGTATAATAATTTAGTTCCGAAAGTAGAACAAGAAGATAATAGTACAATTTCAATTCAAGGTGCAAGTAATGTTCAAGAAGTGGCAGAAGCATTAAATTCGCTAAAAGTTTCGCCACGCGATATAATTGCAATTTTCCAAGCATTAAAACAAGCAGGAGCTTTATCTGCTGAATTAATAGTGATTTAAACCATGGATGATTTAAAATTAAAAATAACAGATTTAAGCAAGCACATTAATCGTACTCCGGAATTGTCGGATAGTAAGGGTATAAAGGATAAAACAAAGCTTGCAAAGGCATCAAAAGATTTTGAATCCTTGATGACTTCTATGCTTATAAAAAGCATGACACAAAACTCAAAAGGGATGTTTGGTGGAGAAGAGGAAGATGGATTTGGAAACGATATGATGAGCGTTTTATACGAAAGTCAATTAGCTGATATGATTACTAAGAATAAAGGACTTGGAATAGCCGATATGATTTATAGAAAACTTACCGGTGAAAACTTGCCCTTAACAATACCAATTAAGTCAACAGAAAAAACATTAGACATAAATACAACCGATAAGGCAAATTACAATAAAGTAGAGCCAAGCCAATCCTCTATTAACAGGCTTAAAGCATATGAAGATATTATTCAAGAAGCTTCTGAAGAGTTTGGTGTACCGGAAAATGTTATTAAATCGGTTATTTTAACCGAATCTGCCGCAAATCCACAAGCAATATCCCGGTGTAAAGCAAAAGGATTAATGCAACTAATGGATGGAACGGCAAAAGATATGGGGGTAAGGAATGTATGGGATGCAAGAGAAAATATTTTTGGAGGTACTAAATATTTATCTTTAATGTTACGACAATATAATGGTGATTTAAAATTAGCTTTGGCTGCTTATAATGCCGGTCCCGGAAATGTTGATAAGTATAACGGAATTCCTCCGTTTAGTGAAACTAAACAATATGTTGCTCGAGTATTTGGATATTTAAAAAATTGGGAGAGCGAAAATGAATCCTAAAGATTTACTGATAGTTTTAGAAAAATTACGTTTAAGTTTAGAACAGTTGTTGGAAAATGCACAACTTAAACAGAAAGCTCTTATTAAAATGAATGACGAGCAACTGGTTAAAGCAATTAACGATGAAGAAAAATTAATAAGATTGGTTAAAGTTGCCGAAAACGAGCGTATTAATAAAATGAACGAAATATATAAACTAAACGGAATAAACCAAACAAATTATAAATTAGCCCTTTTTATTAAAACCTTTAAAAATTCTATTGATGAAAAAGGGATTAAGTTATTATCTAACTATGAAAAAATACTTAAAAAATTAACGGTTGAAGTAATGAACGTTAATAGGCAAAATTTATTTTTAATTGAGCATTCAAGAATGTTTATTACAAGTTTAATGGGTATAGTTTATCAAGATAAAAACCGTTCATTATTTGATAAGAAGGTGTAATTATGGCTATAAATTCATTATTTGATATAACTACAAAAAGTTTATCGGTTTATCAAAAAGCATTATCGGTTACTTCTAATAATATATCTAATGCCAATAACCCTAATTATGTAAGACAACGGGTTATTTTAGGACCCGAAAAGCCCGATTATTATAGTAGTTTAACTATAGGAAAAGGGGTTAAGCTGGAATATATTCAGCGATTAAAAAACCAAGCTTTGGATAACCAGATTGTTAGATATAATAGCCTTCAAAGTCAAGCACAAAAACAATCTACAATAATAAGTCAAACCGAGTCATTGTTATCCGAGCCATCGGATTTAGGTATTTCAAACTTATTAAACGGATTTTTAAACTCATTTGAAGAATTGTCGGTTAACCCTACTTCTGTACCGTTAAGAACAAGTGTGGTACAAAATGCACAAAAACTATCGGTAAAAGCAAGAAGTGTTTACGAAGGATTGGAAACTCAAAAGCTTGATATAGGTAAAGAAGCCGTAGATATAGTAAATAATATAAATAATTATTTAACACAAATTAGTACTTTAAATAAACAGATTTACGAAGCTTCCATACTGGGTAACCAAGCAAATGATTTATTGGATAACCGAGATAAAGCTTTGGAGGAATTAAGCAAACTTACCGATGTAACTGTAATAACAGATGAAAACAACGTTGCAAATGTTTCTATTGGCGGAGTATATGCAGTAGGAAGATTAAATAAAATAGAGCTTAAGGCAGTTCAAGAAAACGGAAAGTTAATTATAAAAACTTCGGATAATGCGGCAACAATTAGTCTTCAATCCGGCGAGCTTGCTGCTATGCAAAAGGCATATAATGTAAATATTAAATCATATCAAAAACAACTTGATGATGTATTACGAAATGTATTTGAGCAAGTAAATGAACTGCATTCAAAAGGTTATACAACAACAAAACCGCCTGAAACAAATGTTAACTTTTTTAGTAATTACGAAAACGGATATTTGGAAATAAACAAAGATATATTAAATGATGTTAATAAAATTGCGGTAAGTTTAGACGGTACTGACGGAAATAACGAAATTGCAAAAAGCCTTGCAGCATTAAAAACAAAAAAATTATCAAATGGATTAACAATAAGCGATAGTTATTCTAATTTGGTTAGCTCAATTGCATACGAAAAAGTATTACAAGACCAGAATGCGGAATCGTTTGACTTGGTGGTTTCGCAGCTTCAAGAACAAAAATCGAATTATTCCGGTGTATCGTTAGATGAAGAAATGACCGATGTGTTAAAATTTCAAAGGTCATACGAAGCTTCTGCAAAACTAATTAATATTGCAGACGAAATGTTACAAACATTATTAAATATGGTGTAGAATTATGATACGTGTATCTGACAGAAACATTCAATCAACTTATTTGAATATTTTGGCAAAATCAAAATCCGATTTGGCAACTATTCAAAAGCAATTGGTTTCGCAAAGCAAAATTAATAAACCCTCCGATGCTCCGTTGGGAACAAGTAGGGTTATGCGAATGAGCGGACAAATTGAATCGTTTAACGTGTTTGAAAAAAACATAGATTCTGGATTGGCATATATTGATAACAGTTCATCTGCCCTTGAAGGGATAAAAGATGAAATTCAAAAAGTATTAAAAGATTTAACCGATGCCAATAATGCAACCGTAAGCGATAATTTACCACAATATTCCGACAAAATAAAAGCATCTTTAAATTCAATTTTAGATTTGGCTAATACTTCTTTTGACGGTCAATTTTTATTTGGCGGTTCGGATAACAGCACTACACCTGTTGGCTTTAACTCAACGGGACAGTTAGTTGAATTTAAAAGTAACCGAATAGATGCAGATCATAAAATTAAAATATCTAATTATACCGAACAAAAAATTAATATTAACAGTAAAGAAGTTTTTGCAAGCGTATTAAAAAATACCGGAAATTTAGATAGCACCAGTGCAATTGGCAATACGCAAACAGTAACGTCTTCTATTTATAATTCAGAAGGAACTGAATATAGTTTTGTTGTAACATATACAAAAACTGCCGCCAATAATTATACAATGAATTATTCGATATTAGATCCTTCCAATGCAGTAGTAACAAGCGGCAGTAATGCTCTTACTTATAACAACATTACCGGAGCTTTACAATCTATTGACGGAAATTTACCAAATGATATAAAAATTTCGGACGAAACAAATAAAATTAATTTAGTTTTTGATACGCAATCTTTGATGGAAAAGAATAGTCCTGCAACTGTAAATTCCAATTTATCGCAAAAGGCAGATATTTTTAATGTTTTAAAATCAATTTCCGATACGTTAAATACAGGAAAAATTCCGGAAAAAGAACATATACAGTTAGTATCGGACTTTGAAAAGCATTTGATTAATAAAATTTCGGAATTAGGCAGTTACCGAAATAGGTTAACCGATACACAAGACTTAAACAAAAGCCAAAGTGTAACATTGCAAGAATTAGTATCTAAGGAAAAAGATGTTGATGTAGCCCAACTGGCTATTGAATTGCAAGAAAAACAGTACAGTTTAGATTTAACTTACAAAATTTCTTCAACACTTTTACCAAAATCATTGTTAGATTACTTATAATTTAGTATATTAATTAAATAAAAAATAATATAGTTCATAAACTTAAATTTTAATATGGAAATAATAACAAAACAATTTGGCAAGTTAGAATTTGATGAAGAAATTATCATCGAGTTTAAGGAAGGTATTTTTGGATTTAGCGAATACCATAAATACATCTTAATAACTGAAGAAGAAGGTTTATTTTACTGGTTAACCAATATCGAAGAACCTGAAATAATGTTTCCCTTGTTTTCGGTTCGTTTATTAGAAGAAAATTATCCTTTAATAGAAGGTTACGAAGCTTTTGGGATAGTAAGAATGGATAAAAATCCGTTGAATATTACCGTAAACTTAAAAGCTCCTGTTTATATTAGCCAAAACGAAAAAATAGGTTTTCAAAAAATTTTAGATAATGATAATTACCAAATTGATTATAAGTTATTTGTAGAAAAATAAGATGCTTGTACTAACCAGAAAATTAAATGAAAAAATACGTGTCGGAAACGATATAATAATAAATGTTTTGGCTATAAACGAAAATCAGATAAAACTTGGTATTGATGCCCCAAATGATGTAAAAATATATCGCGAAGAAATTTACGAAAAGGTAAAAGATTATGCGGTAGAAGCAGCCAAAAGGAGCACCGATAAGCCCGAACAGGATATTAAACAACTTGCGGTTAATAAATTAAACGTACTTGATGTTAGAAAAAAGGAAGATTAAAGTACTAATTGTTGATGATTCGGATGTAATTTTAACCTCGTTAAAATCATTTTTGGAAGATTATGATTTTGAAGTAGTTACTTGTGCAGACGGGTTACAGGGGATTCAGAAAACTTCTGAATTTAAGCCGGATATTATATTTTTGGATTTAATGATGCCAAATTTTGACGGTTTAAAAATGCTTCAGGTTAAAAGCGTACTAAAAGAGATTAAAGATATTCCGGTTATTGTTATTAGCGCCAATACGGCTAAAAGTAATGTTTTAGCCGCAATAGAAGCCGGTGCCGATAGAGTTATATCTAAACCGATAAAAGACGATGCTATAATAAAAAATATGAACGAACTATTAGGAGCAGATTTATTTAAAGCCAGCAAAAAAACATTTACATCAACGGATACACGAGAAGTACAAAATCACTTGCGTAAATTTTTTATTGAGTCTTTTCCTGCAAAACGTCAGATGCTTACCGAAGCGTTAATGAAAAAAAACCAATCATTGTTAAAAATGATAATTCATGAAATTAAAGGTGCTGGGGGTACAATAGGATATCCTATATTAACAGAAATTAGTAGTGATATTATGGATAGAAATATTGAGAACCAAAACGATTGGATGTTTGTTGAAATGAAAGTAGGACAATTATTACAAAAAATAGAACAAATTAAAAAAGACGTTAAAAACAATAGCTAAAATTTATGTTTATAATAATTGGTGCAGTAGTAGTATTAGTAAGTATTGTGGTCGGCTTTACAATGGTAGGCGGTCAGTTAGGTGCGTTAATTCAAATAAATGAATATATAGTAATTGTAGGTGCTGCGGTAGGTAGTTTGTTAATTTCTGCTCCGTTACCCGTTGTTAAAAAAATTATTGGTGCAATTCCTAAAGCGATGGGGGCAAAACACCCTCATAAAGAAGATTATATGGAGTTGTTAAAATCGTTTTACGATTTATTTTTAGTAGCACAACGCGATGGTTTATTAGCCGTAGAAAAACATATCGAAAAACCCGAAGCGAGCGAAATTTTATCTAAAAATCAAAAGTTTTTAAGCAATAAAACTGCGGTTACATTTTTTTGCGATACATTAAAGGTTATGCTTTCCGGTGGCGTTCCACCTCACGAAATTGAAGCACTAATGGATACAGAAATTGAAACTTTTGAAAGCGAAACAAAACCGATAGCTGCTATTTTACAAAAAACCGGCGATGCTTTCCCCGGTTTGGGAATTGTTGCCGCTGTGCTTGGAATTATTATTACAATGGGAAGTATTAACGAAGGTGCCGAAACAGTTGGTCATCACGTAGCAAGTGCATTGGTTGGTACATTTTTGGGCGTGCTTATTTCTTATGGATTTGTTGGTCCCTTAGCTACAAATATTGAGCATATGTACGAAGATGAAGTTAGATATTTGGAAACCGTTAAAGCAGCTTTGGTAGCTTATGCAAAAGGTAACCCACCTATTGTTGCAGTAGAAATTGCCAGAAGAACTATTCAAAGTGACCAAAGACCTTCATTTGGCGAGCTTGAAGCTTACTTACGCGGTAAAAAGGAATAAGGCTAAATGGAAGGCCAGAATAATGAACCCATCATAATAAAAAAAGGAAAAAAGGGGGGGCATGGTCATCACGGTGGTGCATGGAAAGTTGCTTATGCCGATTTTGTTACCGCAATGATGGCGTTGTTTATTGTGCTTTGGGTATTAGGACAAAGTGAAGAAGTTAAAGAACAAGTTGCCAATTATTTTAAAAATCCCTTTGGTGTTGGAGTTGGACAAGGCTCAAGCCCAATTAAAGGTGGACCTCGTACGCCTCAAACAGAAGTTGATGATATTATGAGGCAACGCGAAATGGAAAGACAGGCACTTAAAACTATGGGGGATGATATTATTAAAGAATTATCTACAAGCCCCGAGTTTCAACAGATTATTGACCAAATACAAGCCGAAATTACGGATGAAGGATTAAAAATTGAAGTAATGGATACTCAAGAAGATGCTTTTTTTGAGGTAGGCACGTCAACATTAAAGCCAAGTGCCAATAAAATGTTGCAGATTATAGGAAAAGAATTATCTAAGTTAAATAATAGAGTTGTAATTGAAGGACATACGGATGCCCGTCCTTATTCAACAACGGGGCAAGGTTATTCTAATTTTGAGTTAAGTAGCGATAGGGCTAACTCGGCAAGAAGATCGCTTATAGCCGGGGGTATTTTAGCAACACAAATAGAGCAAGTGAGAGGATGGGCAGATAATAAGTTAAAATTACCTGACGAACCTTATTCCGAAAAAAATAGACGAATAAGTATTATAGTAAAATTCAAATACTAAATTGATATACTTTTATGAGTGATATAACTACCTTGCTTGTTGTAGAAGATGATCCTTTTACACGTCAGTTTTATGATTTCCTATTTTCTAAATTTGGCTTTAATTTAATTCAAACCGAAGACGGTGATGAAGTGTTTAAAGTATTAAATGAGAAAAAAGTTGATTTGGTAATAATGGATATTAATTTAAAAAACACTTTTTTAGAAAATAAAAAAGCGGACGGGGTAATTATTACTCGAAAAATAAAAGAAGATCCGCAATTTAATAATATTCCGGTTATGCTTGTTACGGCATACCAAAAAAAAGGTGGGGAAAGAAATTACCTTGATGATAGTTTGGCAGATGATTATATTGTAAAACCTATTACCGATTATAATGAACTTATGAATAAAGTTAATAAACTAATTAGCAAGTGATGGATTTAGATAAAATACTTATTGTTGAAGATGAGGAAGATACTCGTTTTATTTTACATCGACTTTTAACAAAAAACGGTTATGAGGTAAAAACTGCCGAAAATGGGGCAAAGGCTTTGGAAGTATTAAATAATTTTAAACCAAAAGTTGTTTTGGCAGATTGGACAATGCCGGTTATGGATGGTTTGCAGCTTTGTAATTTAATAAAAGCAAAAGAAGAATTTAAAACAGTATATTTTATTGTATTAACTGCTCGAGCATCATTAAAAGATAGAGTTGCCGGTTTGGATGTTGGAGCTGATGATTTTTTAGTTAAACCGATAGAAAATCAAGAACTGCTTGCGCGTATTCGTTCGGGAATTAGAATTTTTAATTTGCAAAACGAACTTAAAGGGATTGAACATAATAAGGCTTTAGTAGAAATGGCTTGTACAATTGGGCATAGAATTAATAACCCGTTAAGCAGTTTAAAAATGAGTATTGAAACCTTACACTCCGACCTTTCCGACAATTATAAAAAGAAATTTGAAGACGATTTTGAAATTATTTCCGAATCTATTAAACGAATTGAAAAATTTGTTAATACTTTACAACATCTCGAAAATCCCGAATTATCGGAATATGCAAGCAATCGAAAAATGCTAAAAATTGATTAATTAAACTTTTATCATTATTTTTTCGATAATAAGGAGGGAGATTATATATATGTTAGAAAAAGTAATAAATATTGATGTTACACAACCTTATGCCGATAAAAGAAAATCTGCTGCCACTTACGAAAAATTTATTAGGCAAACACAAATAGCGGAATTTTTTCCAAAAGATTCTATTGCCTTTTCGCCTGCTGCAGTTTATTTATCAAAATTAAATTGGTTTGCAAAAGAAGTTAGATTTACCAACGATAATAAAGTATTTTTAATACTAATTATATCTGACTTTGAATTTAGAACATATATAGATTTTCCTAACTTTTACAGAAATTTAAGACAAGTATATTATGTTACAAAAATCACAAAAGATAATTATAAAGACACAATATTATCTGCTCAGGTCTCATTTAAAAAAGAGAAAATAAAGTTGGACGAAGTTATAGAGAACTTTAGATTAACCGGCTTGAGAAATCTATTTGCCCGAATTGGCACATTAAATACGGGTACAATACTTACTATTGAAGAAAGTTATACATTAAACGGTCTTTTAGACGGAATTAGAGATGAAATTTGGTCTGAATTAGAAAAAATTCAGAATGCGGTATATACTTTTATTCAAAAATTTGATAAATTTAAATTCAATGAAAATCATATTTTTGAATATGACGGTTACGAACCGATAATTTTAGAAAGAATTTCTAAAGAGTATGCAAGGTAATTATAGCGAATTTGAACCCGAACAAAAATCTTTTGAATCAATTAAAGAATTTAAAAGCTTAATTGAAACACCCGAAACTAAACCGTTGGCATTAGTTGCCGAAGGCGGTTTCATTCAATATTGTAATAAATCTTTTTCAAATTTGTTTAATTTGCATGAAGGGGATTCAATTAATCAAGTTCAGTCCGAACCTTCGTTATCAATATTTGTTGAAAGTTTAACGGTTAGTAAATATAGCAGTTTTCATTTTGAAATATTCTTGTTACAAAATCTTTCCTCTATACCTAATAATTATTATATAGATATTGATAGAGTTTTAGTAAACGACTCGCAATTAATGGTTTTTGTTTTTACCAGTGGGTCTGAAAGAAGAAGAATTGAAGATAGAATAAATAATTTACATAATGCTTTAGAATATGGCGATGTAGCAGTTGTTATTACAGATGACAAAGGTATAATTAACTATTCTTCCCGTTCGTTCGATAATTTGTTAAACTCTTCTATTGAGTACATTTACAACGGTTTTTTACCGGATGTAATGTATAATATTTTATCCGAAAGCGAAATTAATTCTATTAAAATTGCCATTAAAAATAAAACCGAATGGATTTCGTTAGTAAATACTGTTATAGATGGCAAAAAATATTATAAAGAATTAAAACTAAATCCGGTTGTAAAAAATTATGTAGATAGTGTAAACTTTATTTTAACAGTTAACGATATAACCGAGTATATCGAAAAAAATCAAATAATTTTGCAAGCTGCCGAACGGCAAAAACTAATTATTAATAACATATCCGATCCTATTGTTATTATTAAAAGAGAAAACAATATTTATAAATTTGAAAGTGCCAACGAAGCATTTTTTGCCGATTTTTTAATAAATAAAAATGTTATAAAAGAAAGTTTTGAAGAGTATAATAATCACCATGTTTATAAATTTTTAATAGAAGTTATTACCGAACTTGATAACTTGCAATTAGCAGTATTAAGTAAAAATTTTTCGGATACCACCAGTAATAAAAAATACATTAGCAAAGTTAGTTATTTTGAAGAAGGGAATACCGGCTTAAGGCTTTATGTAACTAATTTTACCGATTTAACAGAACAAATTAAAGCCGAAGAACAATTGCGAATTGCATATGAAAAAGAAATTCAGCTTAATAAATTAAAATCGGCTTTTTTGGCTAATATGTCACACGAGTTTAGAACTCCGTTAAATGCAATTGCCGGTTATAGCGATTTATTGGAAGATGATATAAAAAACAAAGAATATGATTTTTTATCTGAATATACCACATATCTAAAAGAAGGAGTACAAAGGTTAGTTAAGCTTGTAGATAATATTCTGGAAATATCGTTTTTAGAATCGGGTATTGATGATTTGGAAAAAGAAGCTTGCAGCGTTAATTATATAATTCGCTCGATATTTAATTTACATTTACCAAGAATACACGAAAATGAACTGATAGGAGAATTGGATTTAGATAATATCGAACCATACATTCTTTGTGACGAAAATAAGATAATTAAAATTTTAGATAATTTGGTTGATAACGCAATAAAATATAACAGTAAAAACGGCAAAGTTATTCTTAGAAGTACTATTTATGAAGATTTTGTTTATTTCCATATTTGTGATACGGGAATAGGTATAAGTGAATCTAAATTGGAAAAAATATTAAAACCGTTTGAACAAGAAAGTGATTTGGCACATACAAGAAATTACGAAGGTGCAGGTTTGGGTTTAACAATTGCTCATCGTTTAACGTTAAAATTAGGCGGCGAGTTTTATATTAATAGCATACCGGATAAAGGAACTGAAATAAAATTAAAATTTCCTCAGCTTAAGCGATAATTATAATAATAAAATTAAAGTATTGTAGTTTACTAAATTAAATAATTCTACAATATCTTCGTTTTTCATTCTTATGCAGCCGTGGCTAACGGCTTTACCAAGTTCTGCTTCGTTATTTGTACCGTGTATATAAATTCCCCGGTAAAAAGTATCTATAATTTTTCCTTTTGCATTCTTACCCTTATTTATCCCTTTTTCTATTCCTTCCAAAACTAAAACCCTCGTCATTATTACATCTTCAACATTATTTGGAATTAATTCCCCCTCTCGGTAGATTGTACCAATCGAGTCCAAAATTTTTTTCATTTTAATTATATTACCTATTGGCAGGTTATCACCTATTTTGCTTTCAATTTTATGCAAGCCGAGAGGTGTTTTGTTACTGTTAAACTCTGCAAAAAAAGAAGAGCCGGAATAAGACGAACTTATATAATACTCCTTTAATACATTAGTATCGGATATTACAAATAATTTTTGCAAGTCTATATCTATATATACTAACGAATCGGGTATGGCAGTAAATTTGGATTTAATATACGGTTCTAATTTATCTTTAATTTGGAAGTAATTTGTTTGCGAAAACAAACAACTAACGCTAAAAATATAGACTAAACAGAATTTACTAATAGCTTTTAATAACTTAGTCATAAATCAATAAAAATGATAAGCAAAATTAATTAATCTTTAAGTTAAAAGTATTTAATAAAAAAAGCAAACAAAACAATGTTTTAATTTGTCAATTAATCTATTTTTATTATTTTTATTTGTTAAATTGGCTTTATTTGGATAATTTGAATGAATACACCTTTGCGTAAAATAATTGTTATTTTACTTTCTACACTTTTTATATTTAATTTTTATGCTTTGTATAACGAAGATATTTCCATATCAATTAAAAGAAATGAGGCACCCGATTTTATTGATAAAAAAATAACTGCAAATTTGTTTAATTCCGAAGAAAATTTTGTGGAAGACGATTCGCTGAATAATGTAAATAACGAAGAAGAATTTGATTCTACATCGGTTGCAGATACGGGAAAGGTGAAAATTTTAATGATTGGCGACTCGATGTTGCATGGATTGGCAATTCGATTTAACGATTATTGTTTGGAGCAAGGGTATGATTTTAGCGGTGTAATTTGGTATAGCTCTTCAACAAAATATTGGGCACAAAAAGATACTTTAAAACACTATATTAAAAGATTTAAACCTAACTACTTAATTTTTGTAATTGGTGGCAACGAATTATTTGTGCGCGATTTAAATGACCGAGCAGAATATATAAGAAATATTGAAAAACAAATAGGTAAATTAAAAAGTATTTGGGTTGGACCGCCTAATTGGAAAAAAGATACAGGAATAAACGATAGCATTGTTAAAATAGTCGGAAAAGAGAGATTTTTTGCTTCAAAAAATTTAACTTTTGATAGATTAAGTGACGGTGCTCATCCTACTATTAAAAGTGCGGCAAAATGGATGGATAGCATTGCCGTTTTTATTGAAAAAAAGAGCAAATATCCATTAAAACTAACTTTGCCTATTAAAAAATCTAATAAAAATCCTAATTTGGTTTTATTAAAACCGCCAAAATAATATATATGGATATAACCAAAGCTTTAAACGAACTGTTTTTGTATCACCCAGATAACGTAATGCTTTTTAATAGCGGCATTTTTTTATTCTTTTTTACGTTTTTTTTGCTTGGTTATTCTTATTTATATAAAAATAAAACATTACGAACATTTTATGTATTGGCATTTAGCTTTTTCTTTTATTATAAATCAAGCGGTTTATATTTAGGAATATTATTATTTACAATAGTTTTTGATTATTGGATAGGGTTAAATATTGCAAAGGCAAATACTAAAGCAAAAAAACGTGCATGGCTTTTGCTTTCGGTAGTTAGCAGTATAGGATTATTGGCATATTTTAAATACACAAATTTTATATTACTAAATTTATCACAAATTTTTAGTTTTAAGTTTACCGCTTGGGATATCTTTTTACCTATCGGGATATCATTTTACACATTTCAGACTTTAAGTTATATAATAGATATATACCGAGGTGAAATTGAACCGACACATGATTTTTGGGATTATGCGTTTTATATGACTTTTTTCCCTCATCTGGTTGCCGGTCCAATTGTTAGAGCAAAGTTTTTTTTACCGCAATTACTTCAACCGGTAAACTTGGATAAAGCCGAAATAAACGAAGGTTTATTATTAATAATTAAAGGTCTAATAAAAAAAGCGGTTATTGCAGATTATATCTCTCAGTATTGTGATATAGTTTTTGGAAACCCTACCGGTTATGGTGGTGTTGAAAATTTATTTGCTGTTTATGGTTATACACTGCAAATATATTGCGATTTTAGCGGTTATAGCGATATAGCAATTGGAATTGCAAAACTAATGGGTTATCAATTAGGCGATAACTTTAAACGTCCTTATCAGTCGTTTAATATAACCGAATTTTGGAGAAAGTGGCATATTTCTTTATCTTTTTGGTTACGCGATTATATTTATATTCCGATGGGAGGAAATAGAAAGGGGGTAGCAAAACAATATTTATTTTTAATGTTAACAATGTTAATAGGTGGTTTATGGCACGGGGCAAGTTGGAAATTTGTTTTTTGGGGCGGGATGCACGGTTTAGGGTTGGCTATTCATAAATATTTTTCAAGTAATATTAACGGTAAGTTTTTTGAGACAAAAATTTGGAAAATATTCAGTTTAGTTTTTACTTTCCATTTTGTTGCA
Organism: Melioribacteraceae bacterium; assembly: GCA_036743235.1. Classification (GTDB taxonomy): domain Bacteria; phylum Bacteroidota; class Ignavibacteria; order Ignavibacteriales; family Melioribacteraceae; genus JAEXOD01. The sequence goes on along the minus strand of DAINPX010000013.1, from coordinate 4,815 downwards.
TTTTTGTGGATATTTTTTAGAGCTTTAGATTTTACAACCGCCATGCAAGTTATAAACGCTATTATTTTTAATTTTGATCTAAATTATATTTTACCTTTTATTACTTCAAAAACTTTATGGGTATTTATATTGTTTTCGGGTTTTGCAACTCAATTTATTCCTTTAAATAAAAATCCTTTTATCAGTAAACGATTTGCAGAATTACCGGTAATAGTTCAGGCGTTAATTTTTATTATTACCGTTCAATTAATCATTCAACTTAAATCGGCTGAAGTTCAACCCTTTATTTATTTTCAATTTTAAGTAAACTTTTTTAATTACTTTATTGTTAAAATTTAGTTGATACAATTTTTAACATTGAATTAATTATTAATAGTTTTTAAGTTTGTTTAAATAAATATTAAACTTATGTATAAAGATTCCAAAATATTAAAAAACAGTTTTTTATTAACCGGTTTATTCGGCTATTTATTAATTGTTTTTTACACAGGTATTCACCATCATACATTTAATATTTTATCTTATACAGAAAATAATGTAATAGATGTACCTTTTTCTCATGCAGACCATGATTATGAACATTGCGAAAAACATTATTTAGTTAATTCATCAATATCAACATTACTTCCTATCTTTAAAAATATTGTTGATTATAAAAGTGTTGTTGTAAAGTCTGTTCAATTAGTTAAACTTTACAATTGCAACTTAATAAACAACAGTAGATTACGTGCCCCTCCCGAAAATTTATAGTGCCCCATTATTTTTTATTTTTTAACAAATTGCATTAGTAAATACTTAATGTAATAGGTATTTATTTATTAAATTTTACGGAGATTTTATGTTTAAATATATATTTAAATATTTTGCTATATTTTTATTAGTAATTTTTACTTTAGCATGTGATAAAGATAGTGAAACTATAACACAAACCACACATTTTGAGGCAATTGGCACTGCTATTACCGATGCTTCCGGTGCTTTGGTATTTAAAATACTACGAGGGGTTACTACGGATACACTGTTTGCCCCATTTAATGCACGGAGCGAAGCAATGTTTATTAAATTTTACGATAATAACGAAAAAATTATACAACCGCCAACAGACAAAGATAAATACTTGGGATATGAAATAGCCGACCCCACATTAGTTAAAGTATATCAACATGAAGGTGAAGAAGGTGGATACGAATTTCACTTGGACGGATTAAAAGAAGGAAAAACTACTATTCAGTTTTTTATAATGCACAATGGTCACGCGGATTATAGAAGCGGAATAATTCCTATTGTTGTTAAAAATATTGAAGGGACGCACGGCGAACCGGTTAGTATTTTAATTAAAGATGAAGAAACTGATTCGCTTTTAGCAACTGTAGATATTAACGGAAACGGTAACGGAAGTATTAATCTAAACAACAATGAAACAACCGACCATATGGTTGTATATTTTAAGGATTCCGAAGGAAGAGAATTTCAACCATCTATTGCCGAGCATTCAATTTCTATTGTTTTAGATAATGATGCATTAGCCGAAGTAACCGGGCTTGTTGTAAATGAACCTTATGCATTTAAACTTAATGGAAAAGCTACGGGTTCAACTAAATTAGCCGTTAAATTAAAACACGGTTCAACGGTAGCTAAAACATTTTATCCTATTAATGTGGTTATTAACTAATATGATTAAATTAAATTTTAGCGGTAAACTTAAAATGTTTACCGCTTTACTTTTTATAGGCGTAAATATTTATGCCGAGGTTTTTTCTGTTAAAGGTTTTATTTACGATGCAGAATCAAACAAACCTATTGGTAATACGGTGGTTTTTATTTTAAATACCAATTATTATACAACATCTAATAACAATGGGTATTTTTATTTTACTTCAACTCCCGAAGGGAAAATTAAATTAAAAGTAACCCACGTTGCATATAAAGAAAAAATAATTGAGTATGATTTTATTGAAAACAAAAAAACCGGTGTGGTAATTTATTTAATACCCAATACAATAGAAACCCCAACAATAATTATTAATGATTACAAAATAAATAATTACTTTGATGAATTATATAATTTGACAGGAGCACTAAAAGGAAAGGAATTAGAAAAGGATTTGGGATTAACATTGGCTGCTACTTTAAAAAATGAAACGGGTATTGCAATGCGTACTATGGGACCGGCACCTGCACGCCCTGTAATTAGAGGGCTTGGCGGAGATAGAGTTTTTATTAGTGAAAATGGAATAAAATTAAACGATTTATCTGCAACATCTCCCGACCATGCAGTAGGTGTAGAGGCTTTTACGGTTGATAAAGTTAAAGTGGTAAGAGGTCCAAAAGTATTAACATTAACTTCTACAACATTTGGTGGAGTTGTAGATGTAGAGCGTAATGAAATAACCGAAGTTTTGCATAATAAAATTTATAGTACTGCGGGCTTTTTTACCGAAACCGCAAATAAAGGATATTTGGGTTCGTTTACTTCCGAAATACCTATTAATCCTTTTTCGTTATATTTAGAAGCAAGCTTAAGAGATGCGGGCAATATTTATACTCCTAACGGTTATTTGCAAAATTCAATGTCGGATAACTTAAATTTGGCAACGGGGATAAGTTATGTGAGTAATAATATTATAACGGGCGTTTCTGCAAGAAAGTATTATCTTAATTATGGCATCCCCGGTGGTTTTATTGGTGCTCATCCGTTTGGTGTAAATATTGAACTGAAAAGAAAACAATTTAATTATAAGTTTATTTATAATTTTAAGAATAATAGTAAAATTCTTTATGATTTTGCATACTCAAATTACGGACATTTGGAATATGAACATAACGGACTGGCAGGAGCAGAATTTAAAGTTTCGGATTATTTAAGCAAGCTTGAATTTGAGCATGGGGAATTAATTGGTTTTAACGGCGGAATAATGGGACTATCATCCAATTATAGAGATTTTAATGTTGGCGGTTATGTTTTTACTTCCCCAGCCAAACTATTAAATATTTCGGCTTATTTGTATGAAAAAGCCGATTTAGGAAGGGCTGCATTTGAAATTGCCGGAAGGTATAATTACGATTATATTAATCCTGAATATAAAAATACTATTACAAGCATAGGATTAATTAAAGAAAAACGATTTAATACTTTTTCACTTTCTGCATCGGTTTTATACCCATTAAGCGATATTGTGTTTGTTGGGGGTAATATTAATAAATCTTCACGAGTGCCTACAATAGAAGAGTTGTATTCAAGAGGACCGCATTTGGCTGCATATTCATACGAAGTAGGTAACCCAAATCTTAAGGATGAAACAGGCTTTGGAACGGAAATATTTATTTATCATAAATTTGAAAACTTATTTTTTAATATAACGTTTTTTAGAAATTATTCCTCTTATTATATTATACCCCGTAATAGCGGAAAAATTAATTATGCTACTTTTTTGCCTATTTACGAAAGTCAGGGAATAAAAGCATTGTTTTACGGTTATGAAATAACTGCAGATATAAAACTTAACCAATATTACAAATTGAAATTATCATCATCATACACAGTAGGTAAAAATAAATCGGATAACATATATTTGCCTCAAATACCACCATTAAAAGGTAATGCGGAATTAAATTATTCAATTAATAATCTTTCAATATATTTGGATTGCGAATTTGCTTTATCACAAAACAAACTTGATAGATTTGAAACTTATACTTCTGGATATTTTATTGTTAATAGCACGATACAATATAGTTTTGAATTTTTTGATTTTGTGAATAATTATTCGTTAAACATTGATAATATTTTAAACAAGGAATATAGAAATCATTTAAGCCGAGTTAAATCAATTATGCCCGAAACCGGAAGAAATATTAGACTTACTTATAAAGTGTATTTTCATATTTAACAGATGTTAGACTATAGACTTGAGATTTTAGACTGCAGACTTGAGATTTTAGACTGCAGACTTTAGATTTTAGATGATAGGTGTTAGTTAAAAATATTATAAAATAACATAGTTGTTATAGGGAATTAATATTATTATATTTGATAATAAAAAAAATTAATAATGATATTATTACAAAAACAATCAAGTAAAATTTGTTACATAAATTAAGGAGAGGGGAATGTGTATAATTATAATTAACGAAAATAATCTATTGCCTTATGAAAGTTTTATTGGTAATAACGAGATAAATCCTGACGGAATTGGTATATTTTATGCGGAAAATAGTAATTTAATTGTAAAAAAGTTTCCGCCAAATCCAAATTTAGAAGAAGTATATAACTATTATTCCGAAATACGAGCAAAAACCAAAAATACTATTGTACTGCATTTTAGGAAAAGAAGCAAAGGGGAAATTAGTATAGATGGTGTTCATCCTTATTATATTAACAAAAATTTGGTGATGGCACATAACGGTACTTTTGCTAACTTGGGAAATGACAAAATATCTGATACTGTAGAGTTTGCAGATATTCTTAAAAGCTTACCGAATAACTTTTTGGACAACGATTATTTACTAAAACTAATAAAAATGGCTTCAGGTAAAAATAGATTGGTTTTTATGGATAACAAAGGTAAGGTAACAAAAATAGACGAAGAGAAAATGGGTGAGGAATACAAAGGGGATTGGTATAGTAAAGAAGAATATTTTAGATACTAAGTGTAAATTAAAAATTAAATACAAGGTAAGTAATTTAAATTCTTGCAACTGTAATAACAGAAGTGAAATTATTGTAACACTATATATTATTATTATTTCCCCATGACTGAAGTCATGGGTTGGCAAAACAGACTACGCTCCCATAAATAAATTTATTGGTTGGAA